>JAGWVZ010000103.1 GCA_018970625.1 Myxococcales bacterium
AGAATCATGGCACTGCACTGGGTCCTGGATAACGCACACTCGGAAGTCTCGTTTTCGGTTCGCCACATGATGTTCGCCAAGGTCCGCGGCAACTTCAAAAGCTGGACGGGCACGCTGAGCCTGAACCCCGACAACTACTCGGCATCGTCGGTGAAGGTCGACATCGCGGTGTCGTCCATCGACACGGCCAACGAGCAGCGCGACGGTCACCTGCGCAGCCCGGACTTCTTTGACGTCGAGAAGTACCCGTCGATTACGTTTGTCTCGACCGGCGTTCGCAACGATGGCGGCAAGGTGCTCATTGATGGCGACCTGACCATTCGTGACGTCACCAGACCGGTGACGCTGCACACCGAAGAGACCGGCAAAGGCACCGACCCTTGGGGCAACACCCGCATTGGCTTCTCGGGCAGCGCGAAAATCAACCGCAAGGAGTTTGGCCTTTCATGGAACCAGGCGCTCGAAGCCGGTGGTGTGCTCGTGGGTGAGGACATCACGGTGGACATCGAGATTCAGGTGATTGGGACGAAAGGCTAGAACGATCGCCGGTGCTGGCATCGCTCACCGTGGTGAGAAGCACCGGTTCTGACCTTGCACCGCGGATCGGGGTCCGGTATGGCGCGCCAAACGTAATGACGCAGCCCGGAACGCAGGAGTACAGATGTTTGTGGTAATCATGGCAGGCGGCGCGGGAACCCGTTTCTGGCCCATGAGCAGGCGACACCGCCCCAAGCAGCTTCTGACACTTTTCGGCGACCGTCCCATGATCGCCGAGACGGTGCAGCGGTTTGAGGGCATCTGTCCGCTCTCGAATATTCTGGTCGTGACATCGACGCAGCTGGCTGCCGCGATCGCCGAGGCTGTTCCTGAGCTGCCGGCCGAGAATATCCTGACCGAGCCGGAAGCCCGCAACACGGCGCCGTGCATCGCGCTGGCAGCGGCTGCCATTGAGGCACGCACCGGCCGTCGCGATGCGGTCATGTGCGTGTACCCGGCCGACCATTATATTCGGGACCTCGCCAACTTCCGCATGACCGCGCAACGCGCCGCCCGACTCGCGCAGCAGGGCGGCATTGTGACGCTCGGCATTGAACCGACCAAGCCCGAGACGGGTTACGGCTACCTGAAGCGCGGCGCTCTGGACGATATGGGGGCCGCAAAGGTCGAGAAATTCGTGGAAAAGCCGGATCGGGACACCGCCCTGTCATACCTTGCGGACGGGGCCTACCTGTGGAACGCGGGTATTTTCGCGTTCCGCGTCGATACGATGCTGGGTGAATTCGCGCGTCAGATGCCGGCTCTCTGGGCGCTGTATGAGCCCATGCGTGACGCTGTGCAGTCGGGCAACGAGACCGCGCTGGCGGATGTCTATTCGCGCGTACCGTCGGTCTCGATTGACTACGGGGTCATGGAAGGCGCGCGCGATGTGAAGGTCATTCCAGCGACATTCGGCTGGTCAGATGTCGGCGCGTGGGACGCCTTGCCCGAAGTGGCAGCGACCGACGAACAGGGCAATGTGACCGTCGGCGACGTCGTGGCCATCGACTGTGTGGAATCCGTGCTCATTGGGCATGACCGCCGCGTACTGGCTGCGGTCGGGCTGGAGAGAATCGTGGTGGTCGATAGCGAAGACGCTCTTCTGGTGGCGCCGCGCGAGCGGGTTCAGGAGGTGCGCGCCATTGTAGAATCGTTGCGGTCGCGCGAAGGGACGATTATTTAAAGCCGACGATCACGACTGAACTCGCCGCCGCACTTTTGCAGGGCGGCCTATACCCAACTGAATCCACCGCGTCTGGCGTTGTATGACTCCGTGCCAGGCCAACGCTGAGTAGGCCATCGCGGGTCGATGTTTCTGTACCTCCTATTCTGGCGATTCCATGCTGAGTGAGCATATCTTTCGTGCGTACGACATCCGCGGCATTGCGGATACTGAGCTGACCGACGACGTGGTGGAAGGCATTGGACACGCTCTCGGCTCGATGGCGGCAGCCGAGGGTGCGCGCTCATTTGCGGTAGGGCGCGATTGTCGTGTTTCGGGACCTCGTCTTCGCGAAGCGATGGTGCGCGGCCTGAAGAAGGCGGGCATGCAGGTGGTGGACGTGGGCGAAGTGCCCACACCGCTGCTGTATTTCGCCGTGCATACGCTGGGCCTGGGTGGCGGTGTTCAGATCACGGGGTCTCATAACCCACCGGAGTTTAACGGATTCAAGATGATGCTGGGCAAGCGCACCTTGCACGGCGACGAGATTCTGGAGATTGCAGACCGGATTCGTACCGGTCGTCTGACCAGCGGCGAAGGATCGGAGCGCGCGCACGACATCGTGACACCGTACGTGGACTATGTGGCGGCGAATATCCACATGGGGCCGCGCAAGCTGAAGGTGGCCATCGACGGCGGCAACGGCATTGCCGGACCCACCGCGACCCTGTTGTACGAGCGGTTGGGTGTAGACCTGACGGGCTATTTCATTGAACCGGATGGCACGTTCCCCAATCACCATCCCGACCCGACGACCGTCGAGACGGTAGAGATTCTGGCCGAGCACGTGCACCGCGACCACGCGGACCTCGCGATCGGTTTTGACGGTGACGGCGACCGGATTGGTGTTGTGGACGGTGAAGGGCAGGTGCAGTGGGGTGATCGCCTGATGATTCTGTTCAGCCGCGCTGTGCTGTCGGAAGTTCCCGGGGCAACAATCGTGAGCGAAGTGAAGTGCAGCAAGACGTTGTACGACGACATCGCAGCGCGTGGCGGTAACGGCATCATGTGGCGCACCGGTCACAGCCCGATCAAAGCCAAAATGAAGGAGACGCAGGCGGCGCTCGGCGGCGAGATGAGCGGTCACATCTTTTTTGCGCACCGCTGGTTCGGTTTTGACGACGCCCTGTATGCGGGCGCTCGTCTACTGGAGATTCTGTCGCATCACACCGACCAGACGCTCGCGCAGCTGCTGAGCGATGTGCCGGTGATGTACGCGACCCCCGAGGTGCGCGCCGATTGCCCCGATCACCTCAAGTTCGACGTGGTGACGCGGGTGGTAGAAGCGCTGCGGGCACAATATCCGGTCATCGACATTGACGGAGTGCGGGTGACATTCCCGGATGGCTGGGGTCTGGTGCGTGCCTCGAACACGCAGCCAGTGCTGGTGTTGCGCGCCGAAGCGACAACTCCCGAGCGTCGCGACGAGATTTTGCGGATGCTTCAGGGGCTGGTTGCGGAGCACTCGCGATGATGGAGCTGCCTCCCCGCGCTATCGAACCTGTGCTGGGGGTAGACGTCGGCGGTACCCACCTTCGGGTGTGCGTGGCATGGCTGAACACCGACGGCCAGATGGCTCATGGCCCCATTGAGCGCATTCGCTGGACGCGTGACGACGAGGCTCCCTCGGTGGCGCATCTGATCGCGTCGATCGAGACCCTCGCGTGGCGCCTGTTTGCGCCCGAGGCCAAGGCATTGGCTGGCCTGCCGACGGGTCTGAATCGGGTTGGCGTGGGCTTTGCGGCGCAGCTGAGCGCAGATGGTCGCACGGTACTGAACGCCCCCAATCTGGGATGGCGACAGGTAGGACTGGCCGGGTGGATGGAGCAGGCCTGGAACCTGCCCGCTGGCGCAGTGCTGGTACTCAACGACCTGAAGGCGATTCTGGCAGGCGAGATGGCGATCGGTGCCGCACGTGGAGCTGATTCCGCGATAGCGTTCTATGTGGGCACTGGCGTCGGTGGCGCGCTGGCCGTACGCGGGCGGCTATGGACGGGTGCCGGTGGGAATGCGGGCGAGATCGGACACGTGAAGGTGCGTGGCTACCATGGACTCTGCGGCTGCGGTGAACGCGGCTGTGTAGAGGCTCTGGCCGGCGGTGGTGCGTTGCAGAGGCAACTGCGCGAATGGTCGGCCGAAGGCGGTGTCGCCGCACATCTGGTTCCCGATGCACCCGGAACGCTGGATGTTGCAGGGTGGGATCAGGCCGTGCGTGACGGCGACGCCTGGGCGATCGCGTTCAGCGACGAAGTGAGCGACGCGCTGGCACACGTGCTCGCTGGAGCGATCACTTTTTGCAATCCGGAGCTGGTGTTGCTCGGAGGAGGCGTGTTCGATCACGCGCCGGAGCTGGCAAAGTCCACACAGACCCGTGCCAACGATTTGACACTTGCGGCGTGTCGGGCCAATGTGCGATTTGCCGCAGGGTCTCTGGGAGACTCTGCCGGTGTTTTGGGAGCCGCCGGTGTCGCACTGCAGCGGGGTTTGAGCTTATCGTGAGCACTGAAAAGAAAATGAACCCGACCGCAGTCAACAAAGACGAGCTGGTGAACGACGAGACTCCCTCGCCCGATCGCGGCGATGTGAAGTCTGCTCTCGTTGAACCACCGACGCCATACGATATTTCGGAGACTGAATTCGGCGAGGAACACACGCGCGAGCTCATGATCGATCCGATGGCGATGACGCAGTCGAGTCCCATCGTGTCCTCGACGACGACGCCTGTGTTTACGCTCGCGTACAGCGTTCGCACCCATACCGGTCTGGTGCGCGACCATAACGAGGATGACTATCTGATCCTTGAAGAGCAGGGCGTGTATCTCGTTGCCGACGGCATGGGTGGGCACGCAGCCGGCAAGGTCGCCTCCAAAATCTGTGTCGATACCTGCGAAAAGTACTTCTCGGAGCTGCAGGGCACGCCGGATGACAACAACAACGGCCTGAGCGCCGCCGCTTCGGAGTTTGAAAACAGCCTGCGCAGCGCCAATCGCGCGATTTTTGATGCGTCCAATACCGACGCGGCGCTGGCCGGCATGGGCACAACCGCCGTCGGTCTTCGGATTCGCGGTGATATGGTCGCCATCTGCCATGCCGGTGACAGTCGCTGCTATCTGGTTCGCCAAGGGCGTCTGCGTCAGGTCACCGTTGACCACTCGCTCTCGAACTTCCTTCTTGCCATGGGCCGCGAAGCTGAGGCCCGGCTGGCCGAAGCCACGATGTCCAACGTCATTATGCGCGCTCTGGGCCTCGAGCCGGACGTTGTCATCGACACGCAGGAATTTCAGATCCGGATCGGCGATCGCCTGATGCTCTGCAGCGATGGCCTGTCAGACCTGGTGCCACAGACGCGCATGGAACGTATGCTCACCGACCCGGCGCACGACCGCGAAACCGTCGCCGAAAACCTGCTGCAGGCCGCACTCGAAGCCGGTGGCCGCGACAACATTACGGTCCTCGTCGTCGATGTGGTCGACCGAGTTCAGGAGAGCGAGCAGCAGGATGACGGGGAAGACTCTGGCTCAAAGGCGAGCCTTCACGACACGTTCGAGCAGACCGCACCCGGTTTTGTGAGCGAATAGGCCCCACTTGGGCCGATTGGAACACAACCCTGTGGGGCAGGGCGCTCGTTCCTGTGGGGCAGGGCGCTCGTTGTTCCGACGCCTCGCAAAACACAACGCGTCCCTCCGAGCCACGGTTTGCCCGACGTAGCGTCTGGCGCCACCCCGAGCATCATGGTCCGGCTCCTCTGTGGTGGGCCCGTAGACACTGTGCGGGACGTTCGCAAACCGGCTCGTCTGGCTCAGCCACAAAGTCCTGCGATAGCGCTGCGCCTCGTCATCGCTTGAAGGGCTCCGGCGCTTCGTTTACGGTGACGACCTCGTTGTACCTCTCTGTTCAAAGGGCCCCGACGTGGCAAAGTCTCTGTGTGCATGGAGTGCTGTCCGACTGACAGCGCTGGTGGTGTTCGTCGTACAAAGCTCGGTCATGCTGATCGCGTGTCGTGATGATGGCGACACCGGGGAACAGACACCAGACACCGGCGCACCCGACGCGGGCGACACCGCCGGGTCAGACACGATGACCGACGCGGACGACCGCCCTGATGGCGATGCCGGGGAACCCGACGACGACGCCGAAGCGGATGCCGACGATGCCGACGTGCCCCTGCTACCACCCGAAGAGGTCATCTGTCTGTCGTGCCGCTCAGACGCAGACTGCGGTGGGAACGGTAATCGATGCCTCGATAACGGTCGAGACGAAGCATTTTGTGGTTATGACTGCACCGCAGACCCTTCGGTATGCCCCGATAACACCGAATGTCTGCCGCTGGGCGACGGCACGCAGTCGCAGTGTGTACCCCCCGAGCTGGTGTGCAATAACCCGTGCGTCGACGTGGTCTGTGAAGCCGGGCTGGTGTGCGACGCGCTCGACAATGGCGAGTGTAAGCCGCCCTTTGGTCTGTGCGAACCTTGTGAGCTGAACTCGCAGTGCGGCGAAAACAACCTGTGCGTGACGTTCGCCGACGTAGACCGCCTGAGCGCCTGCACCACCAGCTGCGCCGACGACCCGAACAGCTGCCCTGAAGGATACGTCTGCGGCAGCGTGGGCGCCGAGGCGATTCCGCAGTGCATTCCCGAGATTCTGACGTGCATTGACCGATGCGTGGGCGTGCGTTGTGACGAAGAGGAGTTCTGCGACCCGCTCAACGGCAGTTGTTTTCCGGTCGTGGAACCGTGTGACGCCTGCAGCAGCGATGCGGAGTGCGGCGGCAATGGTGCGCGCTGTCTGGGTCTCGAAGGACCGCCCTGCACGACCAACGATGATTGTGACGCATCGGAGTTCTGCAACGACGGGGTGTGTTTTAGCGGCCGGTGCGGCATTGACTGCCTCGCTGACCCCTTCATCTGTCCCGAAAACTACACGTGCTACAACCTCGCCGATGGTGGAGCGCAGTGCCTGCCCATCAGCCTGGCGTGCATTGACCGGTGCTCGACGGTCGATTGCAGTGAAGGGTTCAATTGTGACCCGATTACAGGAGGTTGCGTCCGTTCGAGTCTCGACATCTGCGGACAGCCCTGCCTGAACTCGGCCGAGTGCGGCGACCCTGAGGACCTGTGCATCAACGTCGGCGCGGGCACCTATTGTGCGTACGCCTGCGACGAAGCCACGCCGTGCCCGATTGGGTATCAGTGCTTCGCGTCGTTTGGCACGCTCAGCCACTGCGTACCGTCCACCGAGACCTTCGCTTGCGATGCGTGCATCGATGTGCGTTGCGAGGACGGCAGCTCGTGCAACCCGGTGACTGGCCGCTGCCAGCCAGACCCGGTCGGCTGTGGCACCACCGGCACCGAGTGCCCCACCGGGCAGCTGTGCAACATCTTCGAGAACCGCTGCGAGCCCATCGGGTTGCCCTGCACGTTTGAGAACCGCTTTAGCGCCTGCGACTTCAACACGTCGCTTTGCACGGCGGCCATCGAGGGGCAGTCAGGCACCTGCGAGCAGGACTGCTTTGGCGACGGCAGCTGTCCGCCTGATCGTCCTGCATGTATCGGATATCACGGCATTTTCGGTAGCATCTGCACCCAGCGTGGCACAGGCGGCGCCGACACCTGCGGGCAGCTGATGACGTCGAGCGAGCAGCTGGGCCGCCCCTGTACACCAGGCATTGACCCCGAAGACCCGGCGGTCTGCTTCTCACCCACCGCCAATTACTGTCTGACCGACGTCGACGACGCCATCGATGGCATGTGCACCCGTCGCTGCACCGCCGACGCCGACTGTGGCAGCTCGGCCACCTGCGAGACGGTCGCAGCCGGCCAGTTCTGCATTCCGCGCACGTGCGAATGCATGGCCACCGCCGACCTGGGCGAGGGCGTCGTGGACCTGTGGCGTGCCGTCACAGAGCGCGCTGCGGCGACCCCGTGTGCGATCGCGTGGTCGAACACGGTCAAGCGGTCGGTGTTTGAGATCGGAGTGTCCGAGGACGCGTTCCGCGTCGCAGCCGCCAACAGTGTCTCGGGCGAGCCGGTGCGCGCGCTGTCGGTACTGCAGAACGAGGTGCGCGCCATTCGCGACGCCACCGAGACGGGCGCCAGCGCCATCCCGGCCATTCGGGCAGCCATCGCAGCCTGGCAGGTGACAGTCCCGGTCAATGCGGCGCCAGACGTCGACTACCTGGAGAACCCGCTCTACGAAGGGTTGCAGGCGTTCGTCTCTGCCGCCGGCGGTGCCCTCATCGACGACGACGTCGCAGCCGAGGCGCTGGCGGTCGATACCGGCGTGGCCATCGAGGTCGGCGCCCTGCTGAACCGGCTGGCACCCGTGCTCGCCGACCACCGAACCATGTACACCGGCTTCGAGGACCTGCTGGTGAACTGGCAGAGCGCGGGCAGCACCTGGGCCGCCGGCACCACGCCCTGGTCGCTGCTGGACCCGCAGGTGGTGACGCTGCTGACCAGTCAGCCCCGTCGCGCGCAGGTACTTCGTCAGGGCGCGCTGGTGGCAGCCGCGGCCGAGGCCTTCCCGGCAAGCTTCGAAGGCGCTCCGAACGTGGCATTTAGCCTTGATACCCCCGCAGGAGTGGTTGTGATCGCCGGAACAGGCAATAACACCCACACCTTTACCGGACCGGTCGCCGTCCTCATCGACCTGGGCGGCGACGACACCTATCGCTTTGCGGCGGGCGCCAACGACGGACCCACGCAGGCGGTCTCGCTGGTCATCGACCTCGATGGTGCCGACACCTACGACTACGTTGCTGTCGCCCACCCTGACGACCCGGCTGGTTTGCCGTCCGACGGCGCTGGTCGTGCCACCGCGGTGCGCGGTTATGACGGCGCCGTTTCGCTGTCGGACGTTGCTCGACAGGGCGCGGGTCGCTTCGGCACCGGCGCGCTGTACGACCTTGGCGGTGGCATCGACACCTATCGCTCGCTCCGTTATTCGCAGGGTTTTGGTTTGCTCGGCACCGGCATTCTGGTGGAATCCGGCGCGGCGAACCTGACGCTCGAAGCCTTTGGGCAGGGCGGTGGTCTGTTCGGCGTGGGCATTCTGGTGCTGGGTAGCGGCGAACATTCGGTGACGGCGCTGCACGGAGCGCAGGGTTCGGGCAGCGCCGGCGGCATCGGCATTCTGGTCGGCGGCACCGACAACGATGTGTATGTGGCTGAGCCCGCCCTGGAGGCCGGCGACGTGCGACTGTACGCCAATCGTCTGACCGGAGCGCCCGGCCAGCTCTCGGCGTCAATGGGCGCGGGTGTCGGTCGACAGGCCTCGTCGCGGCCCGAAGAGCCGGTGTTTGAGACGTGGGTCGGCGGCGGTCTGGGCCTGCTGGTAGAACCCGCCGGCGACGATTCCTACACCGCCGGTTATGCCGCGCTGGGCGCTGGTCACTGGCATGGTCTGGGCATGTTCCGCGACTTCGCCGGCGCCGACACCTACTCGGCCGAGGGCCTTGGTTTTGGTGCCGCGTACCAGTTTGGTGCCGGTTCGTTTGTGGACGCCTCGGGCGACGACGAGTACGGCAGCGACGGGCTGCGCGCCGAGCTCTCGTACGGCTTTGGTGAAGACTTCGCCGGTGGCACGTTCCTGGATATCGCTGGCAACGACACGTACTTCGTCGGGCCGTTTGCGATCGGTCTGGGTCAGGTGAACGGCGCCGGCATTTTCCTGGAAGGCGACGGCAACGACACCTACGACGCCATCAGCAATGACTCCATG
>JAGWVZ010000881.1 GCA_018970625.1 Myxococcales bacterium
GCCGCCGACCCTTACGGCAGGGCGGCGGTGGGGCCAGCGCTCCATGCATCATCGCACAGGTGCCTGCCTCAAGCACTCAGAAGCCAGGCGGCGGCGGCGGAATCAATGGCACCCCTTCCGGCTGTGCCTTTCGATTTTCGGGCACCATGCGCTCGGGCAGCAGAATATTGCGCAGCTCCATGAACGGAATCTCGCCCGTCTGCACCAGATACAGCGCGGAATCACGCATGGTGACCATGCCGGAGTCGAGCGCGATTTGCCGCAGCTCATCGAGGCTGAGCTGACGACTGATGCCCGTTCGGAACACATGGCCAGTCTTCAGAAATTCGGTGACCGCGATGCGCCCGCGAGTTCCGCGCCCGTGACAGCGCTCGCAACCGGCGCCCCGAAAACAACGAAACCCCTCGGGAATGCCGCCGGGAAACACCTCGGCGGCCAGCTCGGGCTCGGGCTTCGTCTCTTCGATACACGCCGGACAGATTTTGCGAGCCAGACGCTGTGCGAGCACAGCCATCAGCTCGGCGGCGATGGTGTTGTCGTGCAATCCGAGGTCGCGCAGACGCTGCACCGCATCTACCGCGTCGTTGCAGTGCAGCGTCGACAAAACCAGGTGACCGGTCTGCGAGGCGCGCATGGACTCGAGCCCGGTCTCGGCGTCCCGGATCTCGCCGATGAGAATGACATCGGGGTCTTCGCGAACGAACGAGCGCATGGCGTCGGCGAAATGGAACCCGATCTCGGGGCGAATCTGAGTCTGCTGAATGCCCGGCAGGGCGTACTCGATCGGGTCTTCGGCGGTGATGACCTTCCGGGTGGTGTCACGCACAAGCAGCTGCAAGGCGGCATAGAGCGTCGTCGTTTTGCCTGAACCGGTCGGCCCCACCACAAGCAACAGACCCGCTGGAGCATCGACCAGCCGCCGGATGGCGCGCGACACAGGCGGCAGAAGGCCGAGCGATTCGATGGTCAGACGAGCAGCGTCGTGGGTCAGCAAACGAATGATGACGTGCTCACCGTAGAGCGATGGCTGCGTTTGAACACGCATGTCGAGGCCGGATAAGCCGACCCGGCGACGCATGCGCCCGCCCTGAGGGCGTCTCTTCTCGGAGATGTCGAGACCAGCGTTGATTTTGATGATGTTCACGACAGCGACGAGTTCGTCGGCGGTCATCGGCAGGTGGTTGAGGTCGTGCAGGTCTCCGTCGACCCGCAATCGGGTACGCACACGGTCAGCGTAGCGTTCCAGATGAATGTCGCTGGCGCGCTCACCAACGGCATACAGCAACAGCGCTTCGAGGATTTGCAGGGCGCGGGTGTCTTCACCGCTATCGGATACCCAGGCTGCCAGCGGTTCATCGACGTTGTCGTCCATGTCCGATGCGAACTCGGTAGAGACACCGCTGCCGAGCTGCATGAGCGAGATGAGCCGACGAAAATCGGTGTCGGTGAGCAGGTACACCTGCGTCTCCCGCGCCCTGAAAACCCGTTCGAGTTCCCACGGCT
>JAGWVZ010000882.1 GCA_018970625.1 Myxococcales bacterium
GCGCCTGGCGCACCGACGATCGGCGCGGTGACGGCGGGCGACGGGAGTGCAACGGTGGCGTTCTCGGCCCCCGCGTCAAACGGTGGTGCCGCCATCACGAGTTACACCGCAACCTGCACCGCATCGAGCTCGTCGCGTGCATCGGGTGCGTCCAGCCCAATCACCGTGACCGGCCTCACGAACGGTACCGCATATGCCTGTTCGGTTACTGCAACCAACTCGGTCGGCACGAGTTCGGCATCGACGAGCGCATCCGTGACGCCTGCGGCCATCCTCAGCACTGCGGGCGTTTTGTGCAGCTATAGCAGCACCGTATTCAACAGCAGCCCGTCGGTGAACGCGACAGCAACAGCGACCTGGTCTTGCAGCAGCACGTTGCGCTCGCTCACTGCCAACGGCTTGCCGGATCATGCGGTCGGAAGTTTTCCGAACCCAGAAAATCCCAATACCATCGCCGCGCAAAACATCTCGGTGTCGGTGACGATGACTCCGACACCAACCAATATCGTCACGCCCCGTTCGGCGCCTCCGGATAAGCCCGGGATTGCCTTGAATGGCATCGTGTTCGACCCCGGTACCGCTGGAACCTGCAACGACACGGGTGCCTCCTGTAGTTTGGGTGGGGCTAGTGTTGGTTCATGGAATATCGAGGCATTGGGTCAGACCACGTTCCGCTTCGGAACGGATAGCAACCAGGCCCATGTGCAGCCCGGTGGCGTGTACCACTATCACGGCGTGCCGGAAGGTTTGTTCACCAAACTTGGCGGTGGCAACAAAGTAATGACTTTGATTGGCTGGGCAGCCGATGGATTTCCGATCTACGGCCGCTACGGTTATTCGGTGCCGACGGACGCGTCCTCTGCAATCAAGGTTGTCACAGCTAGCTATCGCATCAAAAGTACGCCCGATGCTAATCGACCGTCGGTGAGCCAGTTTCCGATGGGCGCGTTCACACAAGATTACGAATACGTTGCGGGATCGGGAGATCTCGATCAGTGCAACGGTCGTACTGGGGTCACGCCTGAGTTTCCCAAGGGCATCTATCACTACTACGCCACCGACACCTATCCGTTCCTTCAGCGCTGCGTGAAAGGCAAGCTATGACTGGATCGCTGCGTCGTCGACCACAGGTCTCGTGGCCGTGGTGGGCGTTATGCAGTCTGCTTCTTGCTGCGTCACCCGCTTGGGCACATTTCATCGATGCGCAAAAGGGCACCTTGAATTTCGTAGGGGACGGCGCATTTTTGGTTCTGTCCGTGCCCGTTTCGGCGTTGCGAGGGATCGACGACAACGGCGACAGAGTCTTGTCGAAAACCGAGCTGTCCGCACACGCTCGAGAGATCCGTGAACAGGTCGATGCAGGCGTACGGCTACGTAGTCCTGACGGCCTGCTGCCGTTGCAGTTGATGATGGTCGATGTGGAAACATCGGGCGAGGCCTCGACCACCGGCGCGCGTCAGGTGACGATATTGGGGCGATTCCAGTTACGGTCATCGGTCGGTC
>JAGWVZ010000104.1 GCA_018970625.1 Myxococcales bacterium
GATGCTTCTGTTTTCTTCTGCCTGACGACTCCTCCCTCCCGGGATTCGTCGCCATTCCTCTCTTCAGTTTTCAAAGAACCCGGCGCTGGTCACTCGCGTAACACAGACGCCACCACCCTGCTGTCAGCACCCTTCTCAGGGCCCTGCCGTCGGCGTGGGAGCGGCGGTATACGGCCATCCTACCCGAACGGTCAATAACTTTGTGCCTTCATCGTGCACTTTTCGACACCACCTGTCCGGGGAACGTCACGGCGATGACGCTTTTCATCCGATTTTCAACCACCTGAACCTTCTGCTCAGCAGTCCGGCCACAGGTACCGCCCATCACTCTCCGCGGCTCAGCACCCATGAGCCGCATGCCACCAGCCCTTCAACGATCTGGCTCAGTCAACGTGCGCCTGCTGTGACGCACGCCCAGAACTGTCACGCGTTCGAGTCGTCGTTCGAAGAATCATCGGCAGCTGTTGCCGTTGCTGCGCCATTGGCTGCATCGGCCGGGCGATCTTTCGCCTGACGCCACTGCACATCGCCCGCCAGCTGCTGCAACAGCTGCGCCTGAGCGCTGTTCGCTGGAATCTGCTTGCCCTGATACCGTGCCACGACCTGCTGCGCGATGTCATAGCGCGCCTGGGTGGTCACCGCACGCCGCGCAACCAGAATATCCATCAACTCGCCGGGCAGGTTCGCCGAGCGGAGCTTTTGCAACAGCTCGGTAAGGGATTCCTCGACTTCATCCTTCGGCAGGTTGCCCTTCGCAAGACGGTCATCCGGATAGCGAAGCAGCGCCATGTAAAAGCCGGTGCCAACCAGCATTGCGTTCACGTCATTCGTCGTGTCGACGGCGCGGAACAGGTGGGTCTCTGCCTGAGCAAACCGATCGAGGGCAAAGTTGATGTCCACGAGCTGAAGCTGTGTGCCCACAAACAGTTTCAGACCCATCTGACCGTTCGCCTGACCATCCGCTTCCATCGCCGCCTCTGCCCAGCGCGCAGCGCGCTCGGCAAAGGGAAGACCCTCGGCAGCACGCCCGAGCGCGCGCAGCACGCCTGCCAGACGGCCCGATGCGTCGACCACCTGAGGAACCCACCTGGCCTCACCCGCCTTCAGCATCGCCTCGCCCAGCTCTACCACCTCGCGCAGCGTTTTTTCGGCCTCGTTCATACGACGGGTCTCGATCTCCACGGACGCACGATTCTGCAACACACCGAGCGTCAACGTACGCTGTGTGGTGATCTGATCTTCAGGCAGTGCCTGCAGGTGCGTGTAGGCGCTGTCCAGATTCCTGAGCGACTCGTCGAACATCCGCTCACGCGCAAACAGCACCGACAGATTGATCTGCGTCGTCGCGAGCTGCACACGAAATCGACCATTCTTCTCGTCCAGAGGGAGGGTATTGAACACCTCGATCGCCTGCTGAAACGAACGCAGCGCCCCACGCGCATCATTCAGACGCTGCATGATGACACCCTCTTCAGAGAACGCAGCCCCGCGCGCCTCTACGATCTCCATTTCATCCGACCCTGCCGCCTCTACTGCAGCGCGCGCCTTGCCGAGCTCTACCAACGCCGCAGCGTTCTGGTTCTGCTGCTGCAGCTCGCGCACCGAACGCAGCGCCGCGCGAAACTGTTCCAGAGCCTGCGTGATCTGAGTATCCATGGGTTCTCCTCGACATCAGGGCCCGTATCAGGACCCGGGGTACATGCGGAAAAAGCGCCGTCTGGCGAGATAAACAACGGGAGGGGGGCCATAGCCGCAATGGCGCGCGATTGCCAGAGTACATCGCCACCGGCAACACCAGACCGCAGGTCCTGCATGGTCCGCACCGACGATACGAGAGGCCCGAAGCTGCCCCCGTCGCTCCGGAAGCTTCTCGACGGCACTCATTTCCAACGACATGCGTCACGGAACCCGGCGCTTGAAGGGCACCGGAAGCCATTCAGAACGGGTGCTTGCGCGGGTGTTTGTGTGGTGCCGGCACATCATCAGGTTGCGCGCTGACCCCGCGCGGTGGTATCAGCGCCACATCGATCGAAGCGCTGTAACGATATCCCCGGACCGCGTGTGAGCCAGTCAACGACCGACATTTCCGCGATCATCACGCGATTCAACCAGCGATTGTCCGAAGCCGGCCTGAAATCTACCCGTCAGCGCGACGCCATCGTCGAGCGGTTCTTCCGCATCGACAAACACATCAGTGTCGAAGAGCTGCTCGAGGATGTGCGCAGACTCTCGCCGCGCATCGGCTACGCCACGGTGTACCGCACCCTGAAGTTGCTCGTGGAGTATCGGTTTGCCGAGCCGCGGCAGTTTGGCGACGGACAGACCCGTTTTGATCCGGTGACCGGCGATGACCACGCCCACGACCATGTCATTTGTATCGATTGTCGGCGCGTACTGGAGTTTTCAGACGAGATCATCAACGTCCGTGTGGGGCAGATCGTCGCGCAGATGGGCAGCTTCAAACTCACCCGGCAGCGGCTGGAGCTGTACGCTCGCTGCACCGCCACCGAGTGCCCACATCGCAAGTCAGTCGCTGCGCAGGTCGTCGATCTGAGCGCTGACGACGACTGAAGCCGCACGGCCGCGACCAGCTGGTGCTGTATCAGGGCCACCCCGCTGATTCTTCTGCCGCCCTGCAAAACAGACCGGAAAGCCACCCGCGCCGGGCACCTGAAACATCTGTCAGGGCACTCCCCTCACGCATCGAAAGCCGACGGTGGACCGAGCCTGCTCGGCCGGAATTTCAACGCTGCGGGTCAGGCGCATATCGAGTACGTGGTTGGCGTACGACCCACCCCGAATGCCGACCGGGCTGCCGGGCGCCCCGCCAGAGCCGTCTTCAGCGGCCGCAACCGGCGTTCCATTGGCTTGTCGCTCGGCGAGCCAGACCCACTCCGCTGCATTGCCGAGCATGTTGTAAACGCCCTCCGGTGTTGCACCGTCGTCGAAAGCGGCAGCCGGAGCGGTGAATTCATGCCCATCGAGCCGGCCCGGAATGGGGAAAGCGCTCATGTCGTACTCACCCCAGTTCAGGATTCCGGGAGCCCAATGGCTACCCCAGGGAAACAGGCGATCGTCGCCGGCCCGGGCGATCCGTTCCCACTCGTCCACCGTGGGCAGCATCATGCCCTGCGAGGCGCAGAAGTCATGGGCCTGTTCGAACGTCACACAGACCGCCGGGTGGTCGGGCTGTCGCATGACGTCCGGGACGGGGCGTCCAAATTCATACCGATAAATGGAATGGAATCGACACGCCTGCCAGTCCTGCGGCGAGCAGGCGCCCGCCTGAACGCACTGCTGATACTGCTGGTTGCTGACCTCCTGCTGATGGACCTGCAGCGCGGGCATCGCGACGGGTCGAGCGGGGTATTCACCGAGCTGCTGCAAGTAACTGCGCCGACACTCGACGTTTGGGTTCTCCGAGACCCGGTTGCACAGCACCAGGACGGTTTCCTTGTTGTCTTCGGTGAGTCCAGCCTGAAATTCGGGGGCCGCGACGAGTGTGACGAGCGGATTTTGCAGGGCGATATTCGTTTCAGGGGGAGCGCCCGTTTCAGGCTGCGGCCGTTCAGGTGGCGCTGTACCGCCGTACTCCGCGCTCACTTCGGAACCGCGCAGCCAGAGTGCAACGCTGAGCAGCGCGACAAACCCCAGCGCCGACATCATGACCACAGGGAGCACGCGTCCTGCCGGTATCTCGCGACGTCGCTGAGCAGGATCCGACACATTCGCGAGCATGGCGACCGGTACGGAACCCGTCTCGACCGTTGATTCCGCAATCGGCATGCGAGCGGCAGGCAGCAGCATGGTTGCACGCGAGACGGCAGCTCGGCCGTCCGCGGAGTCCCTGGTGGCCGATCGAGCGCCGACCGGTGAAGCAGAGATCGGGGGTGCCTGCGCCTCTGGCGACCGGGCCTTATCGGGCGCGATGCCGGCCTTGTCGTCGACTCCCAACGACGGAAGGGGCGCCGAGGCTGGCATCGAAGCAGGGGGCATTACAGCCGTGGATGCGAACGCAGCCTGTTTGCGATCCACGGGAGGAGCCGAGGCCGCCGCCGGCAACCCCGTCGCATCGGCGGTCGTTCGCATCAGAGAGGCGTCCCTCAACAGCGCCATGGCATCGTAGGCCCCCGATGCGGGCACATGCAACGCACCACAATCGGCGCATGTCGTCGCGTCGACGGGATTGCGTGCGCCGCAGCTGCGGCATTGCCAGTTGGAATCAGGGGCCATGTAGCTTTGCAGGGGAGGCAGGGCGACAGGAGAACGTTGTGGCACGTGGGGAGCAAATTTTCCAGCGCGTCAAGGTCTGCGGGTGTGCAGAAGCTTCGATTGACAGAGCGGTGTTGAACCGTATGATCGCGCGCGGTTTTGGAACGGCCACCTGTGGCGCACGCGTGCGCCGAGTTCACCCTTCAGGAGTATTATGCGGACCCTTTCGCTCTCGTTGTTTTTGGGCCTGATGGCCGTGGCGTGTTCGCCAGCGTCTCCTCCGGCAGAGGGAACAGGCTCTACCGGGGCCACCGGCGCAGCGGCTGAAGCCACCGGCGCCACGGCAGCGGCTGAAGCCACCGGCGCAGCGGCTGAAGCCACCGGCGCGCCCGCTGCCGGAACAGCGGCCGCAGCACCCGGCGAGCCCGACACCATGGCAGGCGGGACGTTCTCGTCGCCGCGCTTCAACATTCGCTTTTCAACCGGCGATCGTTGGACGGCGGTCGCTGCAGGTGACAGCGGCGGGCCGGCTGGTCTGGGCACGAGCGCCGACAGCGTAACCCTCGTGCACACGCAGGAGCCATCGCTGCGTCTGGTGATCGGTAACAGCGACTCGATTCAGCTGGTCGATGCGAGCTTTGCGAATCTCACCGAAGATATTGGCTTCGAGAACGTGCGCATCGTTCCCGATCGCAGCCAGCAACGTGCCTTCAACGGCATTCCGGGCTACCGCACGGAAGCCGACGCGCACCTGCGTGGCGATCCGGAACCCGTCTATCTGATCGCGCAGGCGCTCGACCTGCCAGGCAAGCCCACGATGATCACCATGTTCATTACGGCCAGCAAGTACTACGAATTCTCGGACGAAATGAAGGCGCTTCTGGACTCTGTGGAAGCCCTCAACCTTCGTCCTGAGTAATTCCGAGACCAGCGACTAGCCTTCGGGACTCGTCCTGAACGCCATGTCCTCGGATTGCATCCATCTTTGATCGCAGCCTGGAACGGATCGGACGAATGGCTGAGCAACCGATATCCCGTCCTGAGTTTGCCGTTCCTCAGGACATCGAAGCCGAACGCAGCGTGCTCGGGGCCATTCTGCTCGATCCGACGTCGGCGCTGACGGAGATAGGCGACCGCCTGAAGGCCGAGGATTTCTACTCCGAGCAGCATCGGGTCATCTTTCGCGCCATGTATGAGTTGGCGGGACGAGACGAACCGATCGACCTGATCACGGTCGCAGGTCGCCTACGCGTGTTGGGTCATTTGGAGACGGCCGGTGGAGCAGCCTATCTGACCGAGCTGTCGTCCGTCGTTCCCACCACCATCCACGCAAGGGCCTACGCGGACATCGTCAAGCAGAAGTCCACGTTGCGCAGCGTCATGTCGTACGCACGCGAGACGCTGTATTCGGCAACCGCGCCTCAAGAGGACATCGAGAAGTTCATCGATGACATGGCTCGCAAGGCCAACGCGATCGCGACTTCCGGTGTTGCTCGCAAAGTGTTGTCGCTCCGCGAAGCACTCGAACCCATGATCATGCAGGCCGAACAACTGGCCAACGCCGGACGTCGCGGCCTGACGGGCGTGCCCACGGGTTTTCACGCGCTCGACAAGCGCACCAACGGACTACAACCGGGTGATTTGCTGATTCTGGCCGCTCGGCCTGGCATGGGAAAAACAGCCCTTGCGCTCAACCTGCTGGTCAATGCTGCTCGCGACAAACGTCGCCCGACTCCCGGTGTGATCTTCAGCCTCGAAATGGGTGCAGGCCAGCTCGCTCAGCGTCTCTGGGCGTCGTCCTCCAAAGTTCCCATGGAGAACATCCGATCCGGCGACATCAGCAAGACGCAGTGGACAGCCCTGTACAACAGCTTCAAGGATCTGGCCGACCTTCCCATCTTTATTGATGAGACAAGCTCGATTCCGATCGGCGAGCTGATGCGGAAGTGTCGGCAGTTGAAACAGGAACACGGCATCGGACTCGTGATGATCGACTACCTTCAGCTGATGAGCGGTGCCGGATCAGCCAAGAACGTCAATCGTGAGCAGATTATCTCGGAGATCTCACGAAATCTGAAAGCGCTGGCCCGCGAGCTCGAACTTCCGGTCATTGCGTTGTCCCAGTTGAATCGTGGCGTAGAGTCGCGTGAAGACAAACGACCACTACTGAGCGACCTTCGCGAATCGGGAGCTATTGAGCAGGACGCAGACATCATCATGTTTCTGTACCGGGACTCCTATTACCAGGCGATGAAAGGAGCCAACGCGGGAGCCAGGGTCGGCAAAGGTCGCAACGGTGATGCGGAAGCGCCAGCGCCGGCTGCACAGGTAGACCCATCCCTGCCAGCCACCACTGAGTTGATTCTGGCGAAACATCGTTCGGGAGCCACGGGTACTGTCGAACTCACCTTTCTTCCGAAATTCCTGTTGTTCACCAACAAGGAAGGAGACGGACCACCCACTCCGGACGAACCCATCGGTATGGCGCGCGATACACGGACAACAGGTCTGGAGCGAGATTTCTCTCCGCCACCTCCACTACCCGATCCGACGCTGTCGCCGGGCTCCGACGATCCCCGTGCGCCGTGGGACGGACCGATGCCGCCCGCTCCGGAGTTCCGCCCTGCCCATTATCATCTTCAGCCAGCCGACGATGATGATGATGATTTTCCGATCTGAATCATCTGGTAACCGTACGCACTCATTCGACGCGCTGCTGGGTACGACGATTCTCTTTCGTGCACCTGGCTCGCTGTCAGGTCTGCTTTCGGTGAACGCCGTATAGTAGCATGCAGTCGGTCCATTCGCGCATCATCGTCCCTGCATCAGGGAATCTCTCGGCGGGAGAGCGAGAGGTGGCTCTACGATAGAAAACACGCACCCACTCGGGGAGATGTATCGGCATGGGGTCGAGGTGCCCATACACGTGGGTAGAAACGATCTGTTCAACCGAGTCCAATGGCATGGGAGAGCGCCCTGCCATGAGCTCGTAAAGGAGTATGCCCAGGCTGTACACATCGGAAGGCATGCCTACCTCCCCGGTCCGCGAGCACAGCTCCGGTGAAGCGTACAGGGGGGTCCCGCGAGCTCCGACCGTAATCGCCTGAGAAACCACCCGGGCGTTCACGAAATCAAAGAGTTTTACCGAGCCGGTCGCATGGGCATAAAGACGCGACATTACGAACAGGTTCTCAGGCTTTATGTCCAGATGAACCCAGCCCGCGCTATGCAAAGCGTCCACACAACAGAGAATGCGCCCGAACATCTGAAAACTGGCGAGCGATGCAGGGGTAGCGGTGGCCATCCAGCTGTGCAGCGGAATGCCGTCCAGATATTCCATCACTGCGTAAGCGGCACGTTTTCCACCACGGGCGCGGGTGATGCCATGCTGAATGACCTTTACCAGCCACGGCGAGTCGGCCTGCTGAACCAGCGCGGCCTCGGACTCAATCCGCTGCGTGACAAGGGCAGGGTCCGCATCGACCAGCGAATCATACACCTTAATGGCGACTCGCTCGGCTGTATGGACATCCAGCGCCAGATAGACGGTGCCGTCGGAGCCGGCGCCAATCACGCGCTCGAAGCGCCATCGCCTGGCCAGGACGAAGTCGCGCAAGGTTCGCTGTTCTGACATGGAGACCTGTTGCGCCTCTACCGGGCCGAAGACTTGCGTCGCCACTGCTGAAGACGCGCGAGAATGTGTTGTTCATACCCCTGGCCGGACGGCTCATAATAATGACGTCCCTGAAGGCGCTCGGGCAGGTATTGTTCGTCGACGTGATGTCCGTCATAGGAATGGGGATAGCGGTACCCTTTGCCGAATCCCATCTGTTTCATCACGACGTTGGCAGCCTGAACAAGCTGCCGGGGGATTTCAAGCGACGGCCACGCGAGCACATCCTTGCGCGTCTTCCCGTATGCGGCGATGACGGCGTTCGATTTGGGTGCCGTCGCGAGATAGGTGCACGCCTGTGTCATGGCCAGCGAACCCTCGGGCATTCCAACCAGCTGAAAAGCCTGCACGGCAGACATGGCCACCTGGAGGGCGCGCGGGTCGGCATTGCCAATGTCTTCAGAAGCAAAAATGACCATGCGGCGGAGCAGAAACATGGGATCCTCGCCGCCTTCCAGCATACGCACCATGTAGTACATCGCGGCGTCAGGGTCGCTTCCGCGCATGGACTTGATGAATGCCGAAGCCAACTGATAGTGCTGGTCTCCATTTCGGTCGTAAAGAACCATCCGTTTCTGCTGCGCCTCGGCGACCGTGTCGACGGTGATGACTCCGGGATCGGGCGCAGCGGCCTGTTGCACGGCTAACGAGGCGGCAATCTCAAGCGTGTTGAGTAAATGTCGCGCGTCGCCGTTGCACCCTCGGACAAGGGATTGCAGGGCGTCGTCCTGCACCACCGGGCCCGTGGGACCCAGCCCGCGCTCGGCGTCTCGCAGTGCCTGGTGGACGAGGTCGGCCAGCTCATCATCGTTTAGCGAATGCAAGGTCAGGATTCGACAGCGCGACCGAAGCGCATTGTTCACCTCGAATCCCGGATTCTCGGTGGTGGCACCAATCAGGGTGACGACACCACCCTCCACATAGGGAAGCAGCGCATCCTGCTGAGCTTTGTTGAAGCGATGGATTTCGTCGATGAACAGGACGGTAGGCAGATGCTCGCGTAAGCTGCGGACCCGGGCGCCCTCAATCGACTCGCGTAGCTCTTTCACACCCGAGGAAACAGCCGAGAGCGGATGAAAGAAGGCGTTCATCTGCTGAGCATAGAGCCGGGCCAGTGTAGTCTTGCCCGTGCCCGGCGGCCCCCAGAAGATCATGCTCACCAGCTTCTTCTGTTCCAGAAGGCTATGCAGCAGCCGACCCGGCTCGAGCAGATGCTTCTGACCGACGAACTCGGCGAGCGTCTGCGGTCGCATGCGCTCCGCGAGCGGCACCCAGTTGGATTCAGCAGAGCGAACCGAGGACATTCGCAACTCTCAGTCGGGAGACGTGCGAAATGGATGTGCCAGCAGACGCCATAAAAAGAAAGGCGCTGCACCGGTAGGACCGATGCAGCGCCTTACTCCATACGAACGTAGACCAGCGCTAACGAGAATCAGTTACCCGAGCCTTCGCTGGGCTCCGGAAGGCCTGAA
>JAGWVZ010000105.1 GCA_018970625.1 Myxococcales bacterium
GAGGGCATCTGGGTGGCCTTAACCGATCAGCCGTGGGCGTCGGGGCAGCAGCCGGGATGGGTGCTGGCGACACTTTCGGGTGGCATGATCAACCCGGATTCCACACCCTGACGGTGTGTGCATACGGAGCCTTCCCATTCACGGCCTGTCGGGGTGTACCGCCGCCCTGCCCTTCAGCCACGCCACCAGCGGGTCGCGTCGTTGTACCAGCCCTTTGTACACGAGCGCTTCGTCCGACATGCCCGCAATGGCATCCGCGAGCGCGCCACAACCTTCCGGGTCATCGGCCAGGTCCGATAAGGGTTCCACAAAGGTCCGTATGGTAAAGACCGCTCGGCCGATATCTGACATCGGGATAAATGTCTGACGCTCGATCCGCAGCCACGTTGCGGCAGCGGCTTGCTCGGGTGTCGGCGCCACCGGTTCGTCGGGTTGGGTGTGCAGTATGGGGTGATGACAGAGGTCGCCGTCGCGGTGAAGCCCCCAGGCCCAGCGGATAAACGGACCCCGTTGTACGACGGTACGCATGAGCTCCTCGCCCGCTGCGACCAGCTTCTCATTGTGCACGACGGGTGCATGAACCTCAGCGAAAGACCGCCCCACCTTCTGTGCTGGATTCCATGCGCTGGGGAACAGCACGTGCATGGCCTCCATGATCGCCGGTGTGGGTTCATGACGCAACACAACGAGGTCTTCCTGCACAACGAGTGCAACAAATTCGGCCAGTTGCTCGTTTTCAGGCGCACGCGCGACGGCCGCGGCGATACACTCGGCGAGACGTATCCAGGACGGGCTGCGTGGTTCACCGAGCGTCAGACTGCGCGACGTAACATCAAAGCAGAGGCCGGAGTCGACATGCTGCAGCTGCGAGCCGATCACGCGGTATTGCTCCGGATACTCCCGCGCAGCGACCGAAAAAACGCGCAAGAACGCTGACTCAATGGCGTCATAGTCCGCGTCGGCGGCGCGATTGACGCAATGTTCGCGGCCTGCCCGCAGCGCGGTCAGCTTTTCAGCCGCATACACGGGGGCGTGGTGATCGCACCAGAAATGACGTCGTGCGAACGAAGTACCATCATCGACCTGCCTCTGCAGCGGTCGAATATCCGGAGCGACACGCCACACGCGATCGAGAAATGGCAAGGGTGGACGCGACATACTTCAGTTCAGGCCCGGGAGAGTAACGGCACGGGTCGCGCAAACGCGCCGCAAGCAGGACAGGCGGGCCAGGTACACGCGCCCATGCATGCGGGTGTCAGACGATCGAAGACCTTTCGCCGGCATGTTCGGCTAGCGTGGAATCGGCTTCAGGAATGCCTTCCCATCCTTGACCACGACGTCGAAGTCCACATCGCGACACCCATGCTTCTCGCGCATTTTTTCGGTCTGCCGCTGAAGGCTCTGGCGCAGGCTGTCGTACGAGAGCGAGTCGGTGGATTCGTTCAGGCGCCGTTTGGTTTCCACCAGCCGGTCGAAAACTGCCCGGGTACGTGCTTCTTCGGGATCGACGACCGGCCGCGAAGGTGCGGGCGCAGGCTGGGGAGCCGGGGCAGATTCGGTGCCCCCAATCTTTGCCCTCAACAGACGAAGCTTTTCGGCCCGCCGCGCGAGCTCATCTGCAGAGATGCCTCGGACCGAGTCCGCTGCAGAAGACGCTGACTGGGTCTCGACGGGCGGGGCCACAATGCCCATCTGCGCCAGAAAATCGGCCGCAGCGCGCGACTCGGCATCGGATGCGGCGTCTTCCACAACAGCTTCGGGACGGCGCGGCTGACGCCTCTCGCCACGCACCATACCTCTCTGCAGGCGTCCTTCCTCGATGTCTCTCGTCGTGCGGGCCCAATACGACTTGTGTGCGTTGAAGCGTTGAATCAGCGACTGGAACCGGAACTTGTGTGTGGTCGCCCGCATCCGAACCTGCGAGAGACGGTGGATGATGCGCACGATGTCTTTCTGCAGATTGTAGGGCGGAACGCGCTCAACGCCCTGAAAGTACTGCTCATACAGCACGCGCAACCTGTCCAGCCGCCGACCCAGCTCTTCCAGCTCGGCCTCGATGACTGTCGGTTCAAGTTCTTCCTGTGACATCCGGTCTCCTCAACCACAAAATGAGTGCTTGACGGCAGGATAGGCGAGTGAGGCGGGGCGGTGCAAGGACGGCGACACACGCTGCGGCCCCGAAAGTGAATGTGCGCGGTGACCATGACGCGCGAAAGCCACCGAAGAAAGAGTTTGACACGGACAGGCGGAACGTAGTGGGCCAAGGTCGACGGTTTATTGCCGTGAAAGATGCGATGGAAGTTCGTGAATCGCATCGGCTACAGCAGGCGACGGCGCCGCTCGCATACAGCCCATGCTGTCTGCGCAACTCGGCGACCGCCCTGCTCAACTTTGCCTTTACGGATCCGAACCTGTCGATGCCGGGTGCTGACACGCCAGGCCCGTTGAACGCCGACCACCACGATTCGAGTTGCCCTGCATGGACACTTTCCAGGAACGTTTCGGCGGAATCATCCGCCTGTATGGTGTCACAGGTGCAGAGCGCATTCGTCATGGAAACGTCTGTGTCGTGGGGATCGGAGGCGTCGGTTCGTGGACCGTTGAAGCACTCGCTCGAACAGGCGTCGGGACGTTGACGCTCATCGACCTCGACGACATCTGCGTCACGAACACCAACCGCCAGATTCACGCGCTCTCGACCACCATCGGACGTTCCAAGGTAGACGTGATGGCCGACCGTGCCGAGGCCATCCACCCTGACTGCAATGTGGTGCGTATCCACGATTTTTTCACCGCATCTACGTGCGAATCCCTGCTCGCACCTTCGTTCGATGTCGTGGTGGATGCGATCGATGACGTCGCGAACAAGTGCCGACTTCTTGCGCTGTGTCGGCAGCGCGGACTCCCCGTCATCTCGGTGGGTGGCGCTGGTGGCCGCCGCAATCCTGCGCTGATTCGCGTGGACGACCTGTCTCGGTCAGGGGGTGACGGTCTGCTTCGAGACGTGCGACGGACCTTGCGCCACACGTGGTCGTTCCCCGACAAGGGACCGTGGGGGATTCGTACGGTATTCTCGGTAGAGAAATCTGTATTTCCAGGCACCGACGGCGAGATCTGTGACCGCCCCGATCCGTCCGTGAACCTGAAACTCGACTGCGCTTCCGGTTTTGGTACCGCGAGCTTTGTGACAGGGACCTTTGGTCTGATGGCTGCGGCCGAAGCGGTAGACCTGCTCGCGCTGAGAATAACGCACAGCTGACCAGGGCATCCGTGCATCTGACGGCCGTGCCATGCTGATTGCCCGCAGCTCCCGCGTGTCAGACTGAACGCAACGGATCGACGTCAAATCTGGTGTGCATTCGCCTCAGAACACCGATCGGCTGGTGTCGAGCCGAATACGACCGGTTTCGGGCGGAGTCGTGCCCGCAGGCCGGTTGTTTCGGGGGCGGCCCGTTCGGGATGCCGGCTCGTCCGCCGTCGGTGAAGCGATGACAATCGGTTCCGGGATCGCCTGAATGGTCAGAGACGCCATGGCATCGGCCACCTCGACGACAGCGAGGTCGGCTTTGGCGTACGTGGTGGTGGCGTCCACATACTCAAGTGAGTTCACGTACACGAAGCCGCCGGCCCCGCCGCCGATTCCGAGCACCGCAAGCGCAGCAACAAGAAAGAGGGTGCGCGACTTTCGCGCCTGTGCCTTCTGAATGGCAACCGCATCCACGGTGGACATCGTGGGGCGAGTCGACACGGGAGCGGCCACAACCGGGGCATCCTCTTCCACTTTGGGCTGCTCGGGCTCTTTCCAGAGTCCCTTGGCCTTGAGCTCCTCGATGCGCATGCGCTCGAGCTCCTGCGCACGACGCCCAGCGGCGGCCATCTGACGCGCCTCTTCCTCGGCGAGACGACGCTCGGCCTCTTCGCGGCGGGCCCGTTCGGTGGCCTCGGCGGCAGCTCGCGCTTCGTCTTCTTTGCGCTTGAGGTCCTCGGAGAGCCGTTTCATCTCGGCATCGGCCTCTCCCTGCGTCTCCAGAAGGATTCCTTCGAGCAGGCTGATCGCCTGTGTCTTCTTGGGGGCGTTGGTGCTCATGGCGTGCTCCGGGCGAGGGCAAAAGTGTCTGTCAGAAGATGTGTACCGAAGGCGGGACCGATGGTCAACGCGCCAACAACGCAATGAACGACCGTCCGCGCAGAACGGTCTGCCCAATCCGGATCATCGTGGCGCACGGAAGAAGATGGGCAAACCTAACCAGAGCGCACCCACTGCCATCACGGCAGAGAGCCAGCTCATACCAAGCACCATGGGCATGTCGGCCTTCACGCACACGGCCGAACCGATCACGCATGCGCCAAAACCCATGGCGCGCGCCAGTCGCCACTGCGAGAGGGTATGACTGTGCAGGGCGTCCGACAAATCCTCGTGATGCACACGCACCGTCAGGCGGCCGGCGCCGGCGTCTGTCAGCAGCTGTGTCGCAACGCCGGGCAGCAAACGCAGCATGCGACTCAGACCGGTGCCGATTTCAATGCCTTCCTGCAACAGGCGATTCGGACTGTAGCGCTCCAGCAGAACGCGCTTTACGAAAGGCTGGGCGTGCTCAATGAAATTGATCTCTGGCGCGAGCGACTTGCCAATTCCCTCGACCGTCATCAGGGCCTTGAACACCATCGTGTAGGTGGGTGGCATTTTAATCTGGTGCCGGATCGCGCCAGAGACGAGGTCGCGGAACAGCAGTCCGATATCGATTTCGTTGAGCGTCTTATTTTCGACGTGACGCTCCATGACCTCAATCACGTCAGCCTCGAAGGCATCATAATTGTAGGAAACGCCGGGGAGTTTGATGCCAAGATCAAAGAACTCCCGGGAAACCATGCGATAATCCTGCCGCGACAGCCCGATCAGAACATCCAGAATATGGTCGCGCTGCGGATCTGTCAGTCGGCCCACCAGACCGAAATCGATCAGCCCGATATTCCCTTCGGCATCAATCAGAATATTTCCGGGATGCAGATCACCGTGAAAATACCCGTCCTCGAAGACCATCTTAAATAGAATTTCCAGCATTCTGGGGGCGACCAGATACGGGTCGACACCAAATCGTTCTGTCGCGAGCGTGATTTTCACGCCAAACAGACGCTGCATGGTGAGCACTCGCGCGGTGCAGTGCGAGTTGTACACCCTCGGAATATGAACAAACGGGTACGAGGCAAAATTCGCCGCAAAACGCACCATATTGGTGCGCTCATTCGTGAAATCCAGCTCCTTGCGCAACGCTCGTGAAAACTCCTGCACAATCCCGTACGGATCCATGAGCGCAATTTCAGGCAGGAATATCTGCGCACGACGAGCCAGAAACTCCAGAATCTGAAGATCATGCTCGATTCGGCTCTGCAGGTTGGGTCGCTGAACCTTGACCACCACATCGGGGCCGTCTTCCTGCGTGCCGTCGGGCAGCACGATAGGGAGCATTCTGGCGACATGGACCTGCGCAATCGACGCACAGGCGAGCGGCGCTTCTTCGAAGTACGCGAACAGCTCCTCGAGTTTACCGCCCAGCTCGCGCTCCACGATGGTGCGCACCTCGCTGCGCTCCATTTCTGGCACCTTGTCCTGCAGCTTCTGCAATTCAGCGCAGATATCAGGGTTCACAATGTCGGTGCGGGTACTCAGTATCTGGCCGAGCTTGATAAATGTGGCGCCCAGTTCTTCGATGACCTTCCGAATTCTTTCTGCCGTCGATTGTGGCTGCTCATGCGGCGGCAGCTGCACAGACTCGTCACCCAGAAGAGGTTTGCCGTCGTCGCGACGCGGAAAAAGGCGTTTCACAACATCGTCGAAACCGTACCGGGCCATCACACGGCCAATCTCAATAAAGCGCTGTGAGTTCATGACGAACCCGGACAGCCCTCTCACCGTCGCGACCACCTGCGAAACACCACCGGCCTGTCGTGCTGCCATATCAAGGGCCTCCTCGGCGGGACATTTCCCCCAACAGCGACTGCAGACCCGATTCCTGCCGCCAGCGTCTGACCATCATGCGTTCCATCATCCCCGCAAACTCAGGCGCTGTCCAGTCGCGGGCGTTCTGAAAACGAAGCGCGACCTGCCCAGCCGGGTCGACCAGATACGTCTCAGGCAGCAGCACCGTTCCCCATGCGGTGGCCACCTCACCATCCGGATCACTCAGGACGACCACACGGGAGGCATCCAGCTCAAATTCCTGCACAAATGCCCGCAGCGCATCGAGATCTTCGTCCTGCGAAATCGCCAGCATCGTGAACGGACGGTCCGACAGGCGCGAGGCCAGCTCGATCATCGCGGGTATCTCTTCGCGGCACGGAGCGCACCATGTCGCCCAGAAGTTCACAAAAACCACACGACCTCGCAGCGAGGCCAGCGTCACCCGATTTCCATTCAGATCCGACAGCGCAAAATCCCGCGACGGCTCGTCGAGCACCTGAGCCCGCTGTGAATTCGCCTGCTGAATGAACGTGCGGTCATACGGCAGGTCCACCACGGCGGCCGTCGCGGCGACCAGCGCCAGCAGAAACATGGTCATCAGGAAGATACGGAACGTTGGCCAGGCCATTCTGCCTCAGAATCGATCGCGCAGTGCCCGAAGCACTCGAAATGCGGTCAGGGAAGCGTCGTCGCACGCGTGCACAGCCCATTCAGGTCGGTCACGAAGCGCCTGCTGAACACCCTTTTCATGCACGCGCAGAAACAGGTTGGCGCGACGCTCCTGCCCAAGCGTACTCTCGAAGAGCACCCGCTCAGGCGTCTGCTCCACCAGATCGGCCATGAGGTGGCACTCATGATCCTCGGACATGAGCGAGAACGCAAAGTCCAGATTCCGCCCTGCGTAATCATGCCCCGGGTAAACCCGATAGTGGTCGGGTAAGTCTCGCAGCGCCATCACCGATCGATACAGCGTGTCGACATCGCCGCCGAACCGACAGTTACCTACCCCCGCGAAGAACAACACGTCACCGCAGAACAGATGCCCTTCGGTAAACGCGATGATGTGGTCGTCCGTGTGGCCCGGCGCGCACCGAATCTGCAGTTCTGTCTGACCTACGCGAACCCGGTCGCCGTCACTCAGACCCACGTCGTGGCGACACGGAAATCGCCCGGCTTGCGCCGGCGCCAACACCTGCGCGCCGGTCGCAGCGACCACCGCGTCGTTGCCACCCACGTGGTCACCGTGTCCATGCGTAACCAGGATGCGAACGCTACGTAACCCAAGCGACTGCACCCGCTCGATCGCGAGGGCCGAGTCAATCGGGTCAATCAACACCCCTTCGCCCTGCGCGTGAAGCAGATAAAAGAAGTTGTCGGTGACGCGCGATGCCAGAATCTCGACGTTCATGTCGCACAGACAGGGGTTGCGGGAGCGATACAGGGACCTAGTTCGAGCGTGTTGCACATTCCGGGGCGTCGCGGCAATCTCCCCGCCGCCCTGCCGAGCTTTTTCATGACCGACGACCACGACCATCTGCTGCGCCTGACCTTTGACGAGGTCTTTGACGTTGAACCCAACTATGCGGGCTGGCGTCTGGATCAGTTTCTTACCCAGAAGCTACATCGCGCGTCACGCAGTCAGGTCGCACGGATTCTGCAGGTGACCGGAGCCACCATCGATCATCGACCGGCCCGGCCAGCCAGCCGACTTCGCCCTGGCGAGGTGGTTCGCATTCGCCGCACCGAACGCATTGATCCCGATACGCCGGCGCTGACGTCCGTGCAGATTCTGCTCGATGAACCGCCGATTCTGGTGCTCAACAAACCACCCGGCATGCTGGTGCACCGCAACGCCGGCGAAGTGTCGCGCACCATCGACGCCTGGCTCGAACAGCAGGTCAGGCAAGCCCCGCTGCAAGGCAGGGCGGAGGTCGCACTCGACTCGGTGCCACGGAGAGGCGGTATCGCCGAACCCGTGCATCGTCTGGACCGCGAGACCTCCGGCTGTCTGGTATGTGCGCGCGGGCTCGACGAGATTCGACGCATGCGGGAGCGCTTCGAACGAACCCAGGTGCAAAAAACATACGCCGCGCTCGTGGATGACCCTCATCGATTCTGGCATCCGGGACAGCGGCAGGTGTTCGATACACCGCTCGGCTTCGACACCGCGTCGAAGGTGAAGTTGCGCGTCGGACCCGGCGACGCCGCGTGCGCCACGACCGCTGTATGCGCAGGGCGCCGGGAAGACACCGCCGCCCTGCACATCCAGATGGAGCAGGGACGACAGCATCAGATTCGCGCTCACCTGGGGCTCGCCGGCACGCCCATCGTCGGCGACAAACTGTACGGCATGGGCGACGACTGGTTTCTGGACTGGCTGGAAAGACCGGGCCATCCCCAGCTGGTGGCGGAACTCCCCACGCGATGGCATTGCCTGCACGCCTGGCAGGTGTCTTTCACAAGCGCGAGTCAACTGTTCAGCATACATGCGCCGTTGCCAGAACACATGCTCGCCGTATCCGACCATGAATGGTTCAACGACTCATTATTTCAGGACAATCAAACCTGAATCAATCAGAAGATCATCTCATCGACGATGCGATCAGCAACGACATGCGTCGAAACGTCTTCTCGTTCGGCCCGCTGCAGAATGTTCAGCACCGTATCGTAGATGCCCATGACTTTCGCGGTGGCGGTCTCGGGGTTGTATCCGCCCGGCGAGTGCTCGGTGGCTACGTTGATCAGGCCTCCGGCGTTGGCGACGTAATCGGGCGCATACAGAATGCCGCGCGCGCGCAGCGCATCACCGTGACGAGACTCGGCGAGCACGTTGTTCGATGCGCCCACGATCATGCCCGTCCGCAGCTTCGGAATCGTGACATCGTTAAACACGGCCCCCAACGCGCACGGCGCCAGAATATCGCACTGCGTAAACAGGATCTCATCGGTCGAAACCACCTCTGCGTTAAACTCGGCTCGGGCGCGTTCGGTGGCCTGCGCGCTGGTGTCGGCGACGGTCACGCGTGCGCCGAGTCGGGTCACCTCCTTCACCAGGTGATATCCGACGTGGCCAACCCCCTGAACCGCGACGTGCAGCCCTTCCAGCGAATCACGTCCCAGCTTGTAGCGTACGGTGGCTTCCATGGCTCGGCGAACACCAAGCGCCGTAAAGGGAGACGGATCGGCGCTGCCTTTCGACGTACCCAGAACGTGCCGGGTGCGGGTCGCGATCACGTCCATATCGCCCGTGGAGGTGCCCGAGTCTTCACAGGTCACGTAGCGACCACCGAGCGAGTCAACGAACTCACCGAAGCGCTCAAACAGGGCGGTGCGATCGAATTCGCGCTCGGGGAGCATGATGACCGCCTTGCCACCA
>JAGWVZ010000106.1 GCA_018970625.1 Myxococcales bacterium
CACCGATCTTTGCGTGAACCTGCGCGTTCTTGCAAAGTGCAGCCGGCGACGTGTCTGAAATGCCATGCTCCTTCGCCCAGGCTGCAACGGACTCAAAGTCAGGAACAATCAGCGCGATGTTATAGAGCTTATTGTCGCCGTGAACAAACGCCGACGTAATGTAGCCCGAGAGCTTGAGGTCGTCCTCGAGCACGGTCGGCACGACATACTTACCGTTCTCAAGCTTGTACTGCTCCTTGAAGCGACCGGTAATCTGAATAAAACCGTCGCGGGTAACCCGACCCATATCGCCGGTACGGAAGGCGCGCTTGCCATCCAGCGTAAAAATGACCTCGTCGGTCGCCGCCGGGTTATTGTGGTAGCCCTGCATGACGTTGGGACCGACTACCACAATCTCGCCATCGGTATCGGGCGGCAGAATGCGCTGCTCCTCGTCACAGATATAGATCGACACCTGCGGAATCGGCTTGCCAATCGTGCCCAGACGACGGCCGGCTGGCGTGTTCGCCGTGGCAATGGGCGATGTCTCCGTCAGACCATACCCCTCGAACACCAGGATACCGATGTCATCAATGAAGGTACCCACTTCCTTCGAAAGCGCAGCGCCACCCGAGAACGCGTAGCGCAGATTGCCACCAAAGCGTGCCTTGACCTTCGAGAAGACCAGCTTGTCGAAGAGGTTGTACTGCCAGTTCACAAATCCGGACTGCTGACCCTTGTCGGCCAGCTCACGCTTCTTCTTCGCGACCGCGAGCCCCTTGTGGAACATGAACTTCTTGACCGGCGACTCGGCTGCCATGCGCTTCTGCAGGCCGTCGTAGATGCGGTTGAAAATACGGGGGACCGCGAAAAGAATCGTCGGCCGCACCTCACCAAAATTGTCGAGCAGCGTGTTCACGCTCTCGGCAATCCCGATTCCCGAACCCATCGCCAGCAGCACATGCAGCTCTACGGTCTGTCCGAACGAGTGTGCCCACGGAAGGAACGAGCACGAGGTGTCGGTGTCGGAGATCGGGAAAATTTCCTGCACGGCGTTGATGTTCGAGCAGAAATTACCGTGGCTCAGAATGACGCCCTTCGGGTTGCCGGTCGTTCCTGACGTGTAAATCAGACCTGCGACCTCTTCGGCCGGTGGGTGAACCGACGGGACCGGGTTCTTGCGTCCTTCGGCAAGCAGCTTCTCGTACGCATACTCTTTATCGGGCGACGTATAAAAACATACGACCGACTTGAGATTGCCCACCGTGCCCACGAAATCCACCACCTGATTGTAGATTTCCTGCGTCGCCACAAGCGCCACGACTGCACCGGAATCCTTGATGATGAACTCCCACTCCTTCTTCAGCTGCGCCTCGTACATGGGCACATAATGCGCGCCGAGCCCATAGGTCGCATAGGCACCCACCGCCCATTCCACGCTGTTGTTCGCAATACAGGCAACCTTATCCCCACGCTGAACACCCAGCGATGCGAGCGCAGAGCGGAACGCGTCCACACGACCGGCAAACTCGCGATAGGTGATCCACTCGTAGGCACCGTTCTTCTTGGTTCCAAAAAGACGGTTGTCAGCGTAGCGGGCGCAGGACTTCTCCTGCATTTCAACCAGCGAGACGAACTTCTCTGCCATGCGGTGCTCCGAGACAAGGCGGGGTAAAGGCAATGCGGATTTCGACACGACCCGTAAGGCGGTCGAATTCAGGCAAAAGGCAACGCAGCGCATGTACGGACGTAACCTGACCTTGTCAACGCTACCCGCCGCCGGACGTTTCCCGGGATACTCAGGCTGATTTCACGCGCCTTTCTGGTCCTCACCAGACAGGACGCGTAGCCACACCCAGGCGTTTCCAGAAGCCCCCTGACCATACTGCCGGAGGCCCGCCGATGCTCCAGCCCGGCGCCCATCGGAGCACGCCGGGACCGTGCCAGCTGCGGTTGTTACTCCCCGGTCGAACCCGCGGATGACACTCCATTCGCCAGCGCGTCATCCATCTCTGCAGCGACCACCCGATGTGTCTCGGTGGCACGAGCGGCACGCAGGGCAGCGGTAGCGGCGGCCGTTCCCAGCGAATCCAGTGCGTGGACCACGCTCAGTCGAATCTGAACATTGCCGTCCTGCAGCAGGGGTACCAGCGTCGCAAGCTCAGCTTCCCCCCACGCGCGCGCCAGAAGCTCGATCGCCATGTGACGACGCATCTCATTCTCCGGAGTCGACGCAGCCAGCTGCGTCATCAGAAAATCGCGCAGCTCAGGAGTCGGCCAGTAAGCGAGCGCCAGCAACGCACGATCCTGAATGAACACAGGTTGCTCGGCCCCCCGCACTATCGCCCACAGAACGGGGCGTGCATCCCCCAGCTGCGCCTCGAAATCGGCGGCAGAGGAGATCCCGTGAAAAGGACTCAGCAACAGGCGAGCCGTTTCAAGCCGCTCGGGCGTCACATCCGCAGCTGGCAGCTCCACCGGCTCGGCACCCGGCACTGTCTCACCACCACTCACCTGCGCATGCGCGACGCCTGCACCGAGCGCCATGCACAGGAGCAAAGAAAACTGCGACACCTGGCGTGTGCGATTCTGGCTGGTCATGAAATCAAACATGAACACTCTCCCGGCAAACCGGTGGCTGACACCGGATTCATTCGTCTGAACTAGGTCGACCCAACGCACCGCATTATTCGGAAGCATCGGCACGAGACACCGGCTTGGTCAACGGATTGGCTCGCGCAATCAGGATCTGTCCGTCGCTCACTTCCAGGAAGCTACGGAACAGGGCAGTGGGAAACATCAGGTTGGTGGCGTCAGGGCAATTCTGCAGACTGGTGTTGCGAATGTCGCACACCGGGGTGTCGTCGAGCTGGTCGGTACCACCGCCCTGCGATTCCGTCGTGTGAAACAACCCAATGAAGTGACCAAACTCATGGGCGAGCACCTGACCCACGAGGGTGGGGCCACCGGCGCCACGCAAATTGTCGGCCGAAAAGACCAGCCCTGTACCCGGGCTACCGTGCACACCGGCAGCGCCCGGTATTCCGGCTGACACTCCCAGTACGCCGCCCATCTCACCTGCAAAGCCCTGAATAAAGAACACGTTGGTGCTGAGCAGATCGCCCCGGGTCGTACCCGGCTGACGGCTCAACTGCACCAGATCAAACACGGCGTCCTGCTCTCGAATCACCGTAAACTGGTCCGAGACATCACCGGTGACGTCGTAATACTGCACATCGCCCAGTCGAATTCCGCCCTGCCGCCATACGTTATCAAACTCTGCCAGCATGGCCTGAAACGAGTCGCTGTCTTCGGCGTTGTCCGCGTTCAGACCCGGGACGCCTACAAAATAGAAGTTCACATCGACCACCAGATCATCGCCATCCGGATCGAGTGCCTCTTCCTCCTGCATCACAATCCAGCAAATCTGAGAGGTCGAAGGTCCTTCGTAGCCGAACGAGACCGTGTACTCGCCCGGCATCACAAAGTCTTCGTAGGCCGGCCCGCCGGGGAACATCACCGGAGCCACCGTGCCAAACGTGACCGGGCTAAAGTAATAGGCGGCATAATCAAACAGGTCGATCGTCGTTCCATCGGGCGCTGTGAACGACTCGGGATACACGATGTCGTTGCGATCCCAGGCCACCATCATGAAGCTCGTGGTGCCCTCATCAATCGTGAACCGAACCTCATGGCGATCCAGCAACGCGAAGTTGCCAACGGGAGCGCGCACGGCATCGGCAGCGATAAACTCCGACTCACACCGCGGATTGAGCGCGTCGCCGGCATAAGCGGGGAAGCAGAAGGAACCCCCTCCCTGCCCCACACATTCATAGCCTTCCCGGCAATCGCCGTCCTGCTCGCACAGCTCTACACACAGGTTGCCGTTGAACTCGCCGCGAAGGCAGGCACGACCAGCTCCCGCGCAATCACGTCGTGATTCGCAGTCAAAGAACGTGCAATAACCGCCGGGGAACCCGTCATCCGGGCTCAGGCACCGACCACTCGTACACTGCGCGTCAACGGTGCAGGCCTCACCATCATCCAGATCGCCGGGCAGCGGCTCACCGGCGTCTGCCACCGCATCACTCCCCGGATCACTGCTGCCATCCACCGGGATGGACGCTGAACCATCGGCCACGTCGTTCGTCACGCCCGTATCGGTCGGCGTGGTCTGCGTCGCGTTGCGTTCGTCGGAGCCACAGCCAGCCAGCGACACGACAGCGCACACCGCGAGCATCGCGCCCATTGTGCGTCGCGAAGCCGCAAGCGAGGTGGCGTGCACAGGCATTTCATGAGGCGCGAGGCGCCGAAGGTCAGACATCGATCAGTCCCGGGAAAGCGGGTTGGCGCGAATGATGGTTGCCTGTTCAGCAGACAACAGCGTGTGATCAGAGCCGGCAAAGGGGAACATTAGATTACGCCAGTCCGGGCAGCTCTCTGGATCGGTGCGAATCAGGGGACCACATGACGGTGTATCGGTCAGCGGGTCGGTCGAGTCCGAATAGAACTCACTCGTGTGAAACAGGCCCAGAAAATGGCCCACCTCGTGCGCAAAGACAACCGCCGTCAGCTCCAGATCTTCGTCACTACGATCCAGATACTCGGACGTGAACGCCACCGCAGACGCGATGGTGCCGTGCATGCCGGCGAGACCCGGCAGGCCCGAAGAGATGCCGATCACACCCGCCGCATCACGAAAACTGAAGCCCTGCGTAAAAAATACGTTCAACGACAACGCATCCGACACTTCGGGCCCTGGCGATACCGTTCGAATAGCCAGGTCTTCCACGTCTTCACCATCGCGAATGATTGCGTATCGGTCGGCCACGTCATCGGGCACATCAAAGTAACGTACCACTCCAACCTGCACCCCGGACGGGGACAGGACGTCATCTACAATGCCGAGCAGACGGACAAAGTTCGCATCGTCTGGCGCAGTGGCGGCTGTGACGCCCGGAACCCCCACCAGATAAATATTGAAGTCTATGCGAGCGCCCGCCGTCTCTTCCTCGACCAGATACCAGCACAGATTCTGGGATCGTGTGTTGATGCGCAGGGTGTGCAGCCCCGGCGCCACATCCGCCGCAAACGCGGGCGTACCTGGCATCAGGATCGCGCCTGCACTGCCGAACAGCAACGACGTAAAGTTCAGGTACACGCCCTCCGAAGTGCCAAAATCAATCGCCCGCGTCGGGGTCGACAGCGACCTGCCCTCGATCGACAGACCATCGCGGCTAAAGTAACCCACCATCCACGACCTGGCGCGCTCGCTCACGGTAAACGATATCGCCACATCGCGCTCGGCCGGCACGATGCACGTCAACGGAATCGGACTTCCCGCCGGCTCGGGCGCCGGAACATCGGGATCGACCGGGTTCGCCACGGTGGGCGCACAACGGTTCAGACCGCGCGCATACGGCTGACACGCATACCCACCGCGACAGTCAGCATCCGTGTCACAATCCACCACGCAGAAGGTCTGCGCGGGAGTCAGCCAGCAACGACTCTGTACGTCGGCCGAGCCAGCGCAGTCGTTCACCGACTCACAGTTCAGGCTGGTGCAATAACCACCCGGCCAGTCCGGGTCTTCGAGGCAGGTGCCGCCTTCGCAGTCGCTATCCTGCCGACACGGTTCGCCGTCCAGCGCGGGCTCGGGCTCAGGCGGAGGTGGCCACAGGCAAACGCTCTGCGACGATATCACCGAACCACGACACTCATAACCGTCCCGGCAATCGGCAGCGGTCGAGCAGGGCGGCGCGCAAAGATTGCGACCGTTTGTTCCCACCGCGCACACCCCCCGGCCGTCTTCGGGGCAATCCGCGTCCGTCACGCAGTCGAGAAACGTGCAGTAGCCGCGAGGGTTGTCGCTATCCAGCAGGCAGGTGCCGCTGAAACAGATCTCATCCCGCTGACACGGCTGGCCGTCAATCAGCCGCGCCGGACCCGCATCCACCTCCGGGATATCGCGCGCGTCCGGAACCGGCGGAAACCCCGTCAGCTCCTCAATGAACGCATCATAGTCGAAAGGCTCCCGTGCAGGTTCCTCCTCGCCACAACCCCACACGACCAGCGCCGCCGCGACTACGCACGACAGCCTGAGCCCGATGAGAGTGTCTGTTGCCTTCATGACTGAACCTGCAAACTTTCGTGACGCTACGTGGGAGCAAATACAAGCTGCGCCGCTGCATAGCGCAGATTGCACCCCCGTTCCAGACGTCCGACGCACACGCGCACACGATTCCCGGTGCAGCCGACCCCCACCGTCGAGAGCAGCAACACCGACTCGCCGCTCAACGGCCATTCAACGCCCAATCATACTCGGCGTACGTCAGCGTGAACGACGCGTCACGCACCTGCGCCGCCGCCACATCATCCAGCCGCGCCGCCACAAACTCCCGCACACCCGCCTCGCCACCAAAGTCTGCCGCGAACCAGTTGAACAGCGTCGAAACCTGAACCTGCCGGGCTTCCTCGTTCACCACCGTGGTCGCTCGCACATACACGCGCGTACGCTCTTCCAGCATCACCTCCAGCGTCGACGCCTGCCACGGCTCGGCCGCCAGGGCCGGACAACTCACGCTCGCGCAGTTCACTGCAAAATGGATTCGAGGTTCGCCAAGTGTCCGAATCCACTCGTTTTCCAGCGTGTTCAGCGTCATCGAAACGCCTCCCACCACGTGCGTTCGCGCGTCAAAGAAGCCCTCCTCCTGCAGCACCGACTCCACCGGCCACAGCTGCAACACCGACTCCAACGTCAGCGCATTGTACGCGTTTATCAGCGCCGCCAGACGCGCAGGCCCGGCAAGATCATCCAGCGACAGAGCCGCCACCTGCGACACGTACGCCTGCAGCCGAGCCCGAGCCTCTGCGTCAGCCAGCAACGCAGCGTAACGAAAACCACCATCCGACGTCACATGGGACCGCAAAATCGAGGCCCACCCCGCATCCGCCGTCGCATCAACCTGCGCGACCACGGCCGCCCCCGAAGCTTCCGCGACAGCCGATGCACCAGCTCCAACGGATGCCTCGACCGCCACCGCTGGCTCCGTCGGTGCCGAGGCCACCACCGACTCGACGCTACCTCCGCCAGCAGTCGACCACGCAGGCTCGGCACGCACGCACGCCGCAGCCCCTGTCAACGTCACCACCATCAACACGGACCATCGCACAACGCTCGACCAAACCATCTCACAACCTGCCGTTCTCAAAGGAGTTCTCATAGCAAATGCGCTCCGCTTGCCGATTTTCGGACATCATCGGCCGCCACACGACGACACACACTCTGAACACAATGCTTTACCGCTCGACCAGCATCTCGTGGAGTCTTTCATGCCTGTCGTCCCAGCGCCACCCCCACCATCCCCATCCCACCGCCTACTGACCAGGCTTTTCTCGCTGACGCTGCTGCTCATGGGCTGCCAGCCCGATCCCATTCAGCTGCTGCCGCTGCCACCCGGCATGGACTACCCGTGGCGGCTCTCCCCCGGGCAACACGCCGTGCTTGAAGCACAAACGCGCGTACACGACGCCTTGGAGCAGGGCGGTGGCACGCATTCAGGTGCAAGCGCCGACCCAACGATGGCGTTACGCCCCACCACCCCTGATTCTGTCGCCGACGTCCAAACCACCGCCGCCCTGCCCATTGAGGGTTCGTCAACTGACGCACATTGGGACTTCGGCTTCGACGACTCGGAATCGGTCACCAACCCAGCAGCGCCCTTGCCCAGTTCGTCGCATGCCGACGCACCTGCCCATGAAGCAGAGCCTCTATCGCCACCCCATGCGGGCCCGCTCATTGAACTGAACACCGCGACGCAGGCGCAGCTGGAATCACTGCCGCGCGTTGGCCCGGCGATGGCCGAGCGCATTATGGCCGCGCGACCGTTCCGCCGCGTCGAGGACCTTCGTCGTGTGCGCGGCATTGGCCCGGCGACGTGGGAGCTGCTTCAGCCGCTGGTGACGGTGGAGCACGGGTATGGGCAGTGATTCAGGGAAACATCGAACCGGTCGCTGCAGACAGCGATGCAAAATGGTTGGCGCATCATTCCGCGCCACGGTTGGCGCCAGAGGCTATCGCCAGGCTGCGCCGACCCCTTCCGCCCAACGCACACTTCCGCTACAGCACGACCCTCGTCTGTCTGCTCCGGATGCCACCATGCGTACTCGCTCGTTCTTTTCTTCTGTGAGCGCCCCGTATTCGGCCAGCGCACCAGCGTGCCCGCCCCATACCACCTTTTCCGACGGACCAGGTGATGCACGCGTCTGGCCCTTGCTTCTGGTATTGGCCTGCATGTCGGCCGCAGGCTGCAGCGACTCGGTCGACGACTCGCAGTCAGACTCCGGCGGCACAATCGATGCGGCCGGCGATGCCGAATCCGTGACAGATGCAGCGACCGCGTCCGATGCGACCGAGCAATCGGACACTGCGGGTGCGGACAATACCGATGGCGCCAATCATGACGCAGACGGTTCCAGCACCATACTGCCCCCGCGCCCCCCCGCCGCGGAGTGTTTGCGCGATCCGGCATGCGACCGGATTATGGTCGCTGCGCATCGTGGGGAGCACTCTGTTTATCCCGAAAATTCGATTGCTGCGATTCGGGCCGCCGCGCGTGGGGGCATCTCGCTGGCCGAGATTGATGTGCAGGTGAGTGCGGACGGTGTGCTGGTGGTGATGCATGACGGTACGGTGGATCGCACGACCGATGGCGAAGGGGAAACCAGCTCGTTTACGTGGGCGCAGCTGCAGGAATTATCGCTCGACGGCGGCGACCCGGGTGACCCCGAAACATCGCGCATTCCAACGTTCGAGCAGGCGCTCGCCGTTGCGCGTGAAGAAGGAATCAGTCTGTATGTCGATATTAAAACCTCGCGCACGGACCTGATCGCACAGGCCGTGCATGCCGGAAATTACGAAGATATTGCATTATTGCGCGATGATATCCCGGCCATTGCACCGCTGGTAAATGACACGCCTGCGCTCTGGTTTCTGGCCGCCGTGTCCTCGATGGAAGACGTTCAGCTGGCACTCGATACCTTTCCAGACCTCGGTGTTGTGGAATATACGGAACCCTTCGTAAATCCGGAAATTGTCGCCGAAATTCGGGCGCTCGGCCTGCATGTGCAGCAGGATGTGATTGCCGGCGGGGATTTTATTGGACAGATCGGCGATATTTCGGGCTGGCTGGATTTCCTGAATGCCGGCGTTCTGGTGCCACAGTCCGATTTTCCGCTGCAATTGCTGCCCGTTGTGGAAGAATGGGAACGACAACAGCTTTCACAGGCCGGCGACTGATTCACGCGCGGTGCTTTTCTCGAAGCGCCCAACGGT
>JAGWVZ010000107.1 GCA_018970625.1 Myxococcales bacterium
GGGCAGCCAGACGCGAATTCATTTCGGACGTTGGACTTTATGACCGCTGCATCGTGGGCGGCGCCGACAGAATTCTGGCCCTCGCCTTTGCCATGCCATGGCGCAATATTCCTGCCTCGGCACAGCGAATTCGCCACGCCCCGCTCATTGAGGATATTCGCCCCTGGCATGAGACCGTCTTTGACCGCGTACAGGGAAACCTCGGATTTCTCGCCGGCGTCATTCATCATCACTGGCACGGGGAGAGCGAACACAGACAATATGTGGATCGCCACGCGGTGCTCGAACAGTTTCAGTACGACCCACGCCGCGATGTGGGGCTCGACTCGCAGGGGCTTCTCACCTGGACTTCAGACAAACCCGCGCTTCACGCCGGGGTTCGCGCCTACCTGAGCTCGCGAAGAGAAGACGGTTAGTTCGGGCGCTGGTGTCGGCGAGGGTTACCCGGTGGTGGGCAGTTCGGATTTGCCCCGGAAAGCTTCGGGTAGCCGCCCAACACGCTAACGACTGCCAAACGGACGTCCGCGAAAGTAACGTTGCCACAGCAGCGGGTGCCGAACAGCAAGCCAGAGCGCTCGCCGAAGACCCTTCAGTAATAGCAGTCGGTCTGTCTCGGACCGCTCGGGCGGCGTCTGTGCCGTGGAACGCGCCATATCGGCAGACGCGATCGCCCTCACAGCGAGCGCAGCGCGGCCATTGGCGTGAATCGTCGCTTCGGTCCAGCATCGCAACACCCGAAGGCCCGCGTCGCCAAGCATGCGAAACATAGAGGGTTCTGTGAAAAAGTTGATGTGGGTCACGGGCTCCCGAAGATTCGGCGGCCCACCAACCAGCTCCATGGGAACCTCCACATACAGAATTCCGGTCGGTGTCAGCGCGGCGGCGAGCTGACCCACCAGCGCCGGCGGATCGGGAACGTGCTCCAGCACATGAGCCGCCACGATCACATCGAACGCTCGTTGGCCCCGAAGTTCCGGCATGGTGGCCGCCAGACGCCGGACACCCGGAATGGCCTCTGGCGCGTAATCCACCAGACTGCACCCGAAACCGCGCTCCACGAACTCATGCATCAGGCTTCCCGTGCCCCCTCCAAAGTCCAGAACCTCGGGTGTCGATGTGGCCAGCCAGGGCTGAACGGTGTCAAAGAGCTCGCGCGAACGCTCGCGGTCAATCGGGGTCACCGTGGGACGATGAACGCTGGACGACGCTGCTCCACCAAGCCGCCTGTACTTCGCATCCACGTCGGCGGTCGATGGGCGAGGCGAGAAATACACCAGCGAGCACACATCGCAGCACCGAAACTCGATCTCCACCTCGCTCGCGCTCGGCGCCCAGAGTTCGAACAGCACGCGATACCGCTCCGAAACGTAGGACGAGAGACCCGTCTGCTCGCGTCGAAATACCTGCGTCGTAAGGGACGTGTGCGGCGTGGCTGTGCAGACGGGACAAGGTGGATGCTTGATCATGGGCGGACCAGCGATGCGAAAATCCAGACCGGCGGTTTGTGACAACTTCCGGAACAGCCGCGTTTCCTACGCCTGTAAGCTGACACGAGCGTCGCATCTGCGTGACAATCTGACTCCGCCGCGCGCTCCCGGGGGACCCGGGTGCCTTTGAACCTGACAAAGCAAGCCGCGAAAGGTATGGGACCCAGCGTGTACGCCGCCCTGAAACGCATCGATTGTGCCTCGCACTGTCCGTTGGAGGTTCCATGCTCCGGTTATTGCCATTCTCTGCTCTTCTTTTGTCGTTGCTGGCTTGCGGTGGAACTCAGACGGTGCCTTGCGAAGCGACAGATCTGTCCTCGGCGGTCGCGTCGGCCGAGGGTGTCGAAGCCGCTCTCGAGAGCAGTTGTGCGCTCTCGGAGCACCGAAACCTGCATGCGGTGGCTTGGACGCAGACGGCCGTCGAGTTCGATGGCGTGACCGTCAGCGTGTATCGAGGCGCCATTCAGGCACTGGAGACAGGTGTCCGTGAAGGCTGGCTGGCCGCTCCCGAACAAACCGAGGCGGCTGCCGACCTCCCCGCTGCCGTGGTGCTCGATCTGGACGAGACGGTGCTCGACAACGCGCCCTACCAGGCATGGTTAATGGTGAGCGGTGAGAGCTATAGCGATGCCACCTGGGAGGACTGGTGTGATGACGGCACAGCCACGCTGATTCCCGGCGCTCAGGAATACCTGAACGCAGCCAGCACGCTGGGCGTGACCGTCTTCTTCATCACCAACCGCTCCATCGCGTGCGAAGCAGCCACCGTCGAGAACCTGAACCAGCTCGGCATTCCGGCGACTGCCGACACCGTCATCACGCGTGGCGAGATCAACACTGGCTCAGACAAAGGTGCCCGCCGGGCGCATGTGGCACAGACCCATCGCATCATTCAGCTGCTGGGCGACAACCTGGGCGACTTCGTGGACGGGTACAACGGCACGCTGGAGCACCGCGAGCAGCTCTACGATGCCCACGCAGACCGCTGGGGTCGCCAGTGGATCGTGCTGCCCAACCCGCAATACGGCTCCTGGCCGCGCTCTCTCGATGACGGCAACGCCGAGACCTGCGACACGGATGATGTAGGTAGCGCGCTGAACGTTTGGGGCGGCCCGGAATCGGAGTAGAGATTTTGCAGGGCGGGGGAAATTCAGAGTCCCGCGCGTGTGACTCAGGCGGGCACGTGGTCGCTGGAACGGGGTCCTGGCTGAACTGCCAGAGAGCACAGTGGCTTCTGGCAGAGTTCGTGCGTTCACCACGACCATTCAGGGCAACGCGAGACGATTCCGTTGCGTTGAAGATGTGCGACGGCTGCGAGGCGCGCTGTCGCGTGCGGTGCAGGCCACTCACGTTCGCGTCGTGGTCAGGGTGCTTCGGGGGTTCAAAAAAGCGGCGCTTTACACGGACCGGCGCCTGATCTAGGCACGACCCGATGCTCGCGATGCCTTGCTCTTTCGCTCTATCCCCGACAGCCACGTGACGACTCAACGCCCCGGCGTGATTGTACGCCATCGCCCCGCAGCTCCGGCTGTTGTCGAAGCGACCACCGAGGCACCCGCTCAGGTTGCTGCGGAGCCCGCGTCACCGCAACCGGCACCGGTGGTTCGTTTCGCTCATGTAAAAAACGCCCCTGCGCAGACGCAGGCACCTGTCGCTCCCGAGCCGGTCGGCCCACGATCCTCTGCCACCGCGTCAGACTCCATGTCCGATGCAAAGAAGGCAGAGACGGCGCCTGTAGCTGATTCTCGTGCACCCTCCCCGCCGGTTACCGAGCCGGTCGTGGTCTCTCCTTCCTCACCGGCAGTCGTGTCTTCACCGAATGTCGAGCCCAAGATGTCCATGTCCGTGATTGATCAAACGCCCGCCGCTCTGCCCACCACTGATGATTTCGCTGCGCTGTTTGGTGACACGCAGGTGCAGCTGAACACCTACCGCGTAGGTGACCGTGTAAAGGCCCGCGTGGTTCAGGTCTCCACGCAGGCCGTTTTCCTGGACCTCGGCGGCAAGTCGGAAGGCATGCTCGACGTGTCTTCCGTGCTCGATAAGGACGGTCACATCACCGTTCAGCCCGGAGATACCGTCGAAGCCTACGTCATCAGCCTGCACGGTGGCTCTATTCGGCTGGCGAAGGTTCTGTCGGGCGGCGACGACGCGACGGCCATGCTCGAAGAAGCGGCCTCGCAGGGCATCCCGGTGGAAGGCAAGGTCACCGGCGTAAACAAGGGTGGCTTTACCGTACAGGTCATGGGCAAGCAGGGTTTCTGTCCGCTGTCGCAAATCGATTTTGAGGTCGGTGAGCCCAGCTCATGGATCGACAAGACGGTGCGCTTCAAGATCATCCGCGTCGAGGAAGGTGGCCGCAACGTCGTCGTTTCGGCCACCCAGCTGATTCGCGATGAACGAGAGTCACGCGCAGCCGACACCATCGCATCCATCGCACCCGGTGCGGAGTTTGAAGGCGTGGTCACCCGCGTGCAGCCGTTTGGTGCATTCGTGGATATCGGCGGTATCGAGGGGCTCTTGCACGTCTCCGAGATCAGCCACACCCGACTGAACTCTGCCGAAGAGGCGCTCAGCAAAGGCGACCGCGTCCGCGTCAAGGTAAAGAGTTTTGAGGACAGCGCCGATCCGAAGGCGCGCAGGTTGTCACTGTCCATGCGCGCGCTTCAGGAAGACCCCTGGTCAGCGTCTATCGGTCGGTTTGAGATCGGGCGCAGCTACCCCGGTACGGTCACGCGTCTGGAACGCTTTGGTGCGTTTGTGGAGGTCGCTGCCGGCGTGGAAGGCCTGGTTCACATCTCCGAGATGTCCATGGGCAAGCGGGTCACCGACCCGAAAGAGGTCGTGAACCCCGGCGACAGCATCGAAGTACAGGTCCTGAACATCGATCCGCTGCGGCGACAGATCGCCCTGAGCATCAAGGCGCTGCAGGCCGATCCGTGGGCGGCCGCCACGTCAAAATTCGTGGTCGGTCAGACCGTTTCGGGCACCGTGGACACCGTCGTCGAGAAAGGCGTCCGCGTCTCGCTCGCCGACGGCTTCGAGGCCTTTATCCCCATGGGGCAGCTGGCTGATGGCGAAAATAAGGGCACGAACAACAAGTTCCGCCCAGGGACCGACATTCAGGCACGCGTGATTGAAGTGAACACCGAGAAGCGCCGAATCACGCTCTCTCGCCGACCCGACGACGAGACGGGTCGGCGCGAGTTTGAGTCCTACAAGGCCAGTGAGTCCAAGGCCGGCATGGGCACCCTTGGCGACCTGCTCAAGGCCCGTACGTCCCGCTGATTCCATTTCTGGGGTGCCATGGCCATCGAGACGCTTTACATCGCTCGCCACTCGCTCGCCGAGGACCATCACCCTCAGCATCCCGGCATCGACGAGGAACGGCGGCTTACCGCAGAAGGCGTCGAAGTGGCCACGCAGGTGTTTCATGCCATGGGCAAACTGGGTTATCGACCCGACCAGATCTGGTCCAGCCCACTGACCCGAACGCATCAGACCGCGGAGATTGCACGGGTGCAGTTTGGCATTCGGCACCCCCTGGAATCTGTTGACGGCCTCGCTCCCCACGGCGCCCCGCTTCTGGTGATGGAGAGGCTGATGGCGACTGACGCGAAATCTGTCATGGTTGTTGGCCATGACCCTGGCGTTGGCGACCTGCTTGGCCAACTTGTAACAAAAGGACCGCTGATTCAGCGATTTGAGCGCGCCGGAGTCGCGGCTGTGCAGGTCTATGCGCTCGGTGGACGCCTTCGGGGTGAGCTCCTGTTTTACGCGCCGCCTACGCTGTTCGGTGTGCTCTAATCAGGCAGAGAACCCATGTCCGATACACAAATCAGGTCGTGGCTCAGCCAGTACCGAACCATCACCATGGTTGGACTGAGCAATAACCCCACCCGCGACAGCTATCAGGTTGCGGAATATCTTCTGGCGCACGGTTTTACCGTCCATGGGGTCAATCCAGTGATCCCGGACGCACTCGGGCATACCGTGTATCCGTCCCTCTCGGAGACGCCCGCGCCCGTTGAGTTTGTGGATGTTTTCAGGCGACCCGACACGCTACCCGCGCTCGTGGACGAAATCCTCGCGCTCGGCACCGTCAAAATCGTCTGGCTACAGCTGGGCGTGACACATATCGACTCCGAAACGCGTCTTCGCGCCGCCGGAATTGAAGTGATCGCCGACCGCTGCCTGAAGATTGAGCACCGACGTTTATTCGGGTGAGTGATTGACCCGCCCCTAATGGGGGCCAGCGCTTTTCTCAGGTATCGCGCCTTCAGACGAAATTCGGTCTGCGGGTGAAGGGCCGATGAACGCCCCGCACGGCACCCCACGCGACCCTCAACGTTATCCTGCCGCCCTGCCAAATACCGATAATATCCAGCTGGCGCTGATGAAATTGGCGAGCACTGCACCGAAATTGGTCATGATCGCGACGAGCATCACTCGGGTCACCGGATTTCGATAAACGCCACCGATGGATTGCACGTCATCGGGAATGCGCTCGGCGTCTTCGACTTTGGGTTTTCGAATCCACGCTTCTGTAATGCCAGTAAACATGCCCGCCGCAAGCAGTGGGTTCAACGGAGTAAAGGGAGAAACAATCGCCGAGACAACGACCGATGGGAGGGTAGCACCGGCCACCAGCGCGGACACCACGCCACCGATGACATGGGGCGCAATCCAGGCCCACAATAATTCTTCGACTGTCCCACCTGCCGGGTCAAGCTGCCACCCCCACACCAGCGAGGCCAGAAGCAACACGGGAACCGACCACTTGAGGATGGGGCTCCACCACGCGGGTGCCGGCAACTCCTCAAGCGCGGCTGTGGGCTCGGGGTGATCGAATCCAGACAGCATTCCCGGTACATGCCCCGCGCCAACCACAGCCACGATGCGCTGGCCGGGGGCGTCGTGCAAACGCGACACCATAAATCGGTCACGCTCATCAATGAGCGCCCCTTTGACCTCGGGCAGCGCCTCGGCGAACTGGCTCATGACATCTGTCAGCTTCGCCTTGTTTTTGAGGTCTTCGATTTGTTCTGCGCTGACGTCTTCCTGTCCGAGCAGCGAGTCCGTAATGCCCGCCAGCAGCATGGACTTTTTCCAGAAACCCACGCTCGCCCATGCCCGCTTCAGCGTCGCGTTAATGTTTCGGTCAATGAGAGCCAACTCGGCGCCTGTCTCACGCGCGACCTGCACGGCTTCGAGCAGCTCGGCGCCTGGTTTGACGCCGAGTTTGGCGCCCAGGCGTCGCTGGTAGGCACCCAGGGCAAGCGACATGAGCAGAAACAGTGTTCGTCCCTGCCGAATGACCTGATACAGATCCAGCTTCTTCCACCGATCCTCGTCCATCATCGACTCAAAGCGCGGCTCGCATAACTCCACCGCGACGGTATCGGGACGGACCTTCTGGATGACTCGCCGCACCTCTTCGACACTCTCTTGCGACACGTGCGCCGTGCCCACAATCCACCACGTGCGTTCGCCGCGCCGAACAATCGAGACGGTGTCCGACTCGTCAATATCGCCCTGTCCCTCTTCCTTTTCGAGGCGAATTGCGGGCCTGACGCCCTGCCCGGAAGGAGGGGCGATGACCGGATCGATGATCGCGGTTCCCGGATCAGTCGGCAGCGAGGAATCGGGATTGGACACGGTGTACAGGGCGTGAGCAGTGAAGAATCCGACAATGCGGGACGCCGTCGGATAGACCGGACCCGTGCGGACGGCAAGTGATTCCCCCGGCATGGAGTGCGGGCGCAGCAGAGACCGGACGCCTTTCGCTCCCGTACACGGCGGCACGCGTCACCGACAGCGCCTCAGAACAGACGCTTCGTGCTCCGAACCTGTCCAGCAGCTCGTCGAGCAGGGATCAGACCACAAAAATGGTCAGCACGCCGATTGACATGAGACTAACGAACGTTAGGTAAGCGGGCGTTCTGCCTCCCCTCGCCCGTGTACACCCGATGACCGACAACCGCGCGCGCATACTCGACGCTGCCGAGAGCCTGTTTGCGACGCGAGGATTCGCTGCGACCAGCGTAAGGGAAATTGTGCGCGAGGCCGGGGTGACGAATCCCATGCTGTACTATTATTTCGGCAGCAAAGAGGATCTGTTCATCCATTTGATTCGGGAGCGTTTTCAGAGCTTTGCGCGAACGTTTTCAGAGCGGCTTGCCCACGAGGATACCGTTCAGGGCGTGCTGAATGCATGGGCTCACGCAACCATGGAAGGGACGCGCGAGTTCCCGACGTCGATTCGGCTGGTGTTTGCTTCGGTTTTTGGCCCGCACGAAGGCATGCCCATGGACGTTGTGCTTCACGAGAGCGCAGGGCTATTGTCCATTCTGTACGCGCATGTGGCGCGCGTAGCACCCGACGTCGCCGAGGAACGGCGCCATCTCGCGTTGTTCTTCTTCCGCGGTGCACTCGACAACCTGATTTATGTGCAGCTTCTTCGGCCCGACGCTGTCGGCGACAACGAAGAGTTGATTCATGTGGTGGTGGACCGGGTCTCCGCGATGTTCACCGACACCCTTCCGACTGCCAGCCTGCCCCTGTTGCCGGGTCTGGGGTGCCTGTAACGCGCCCCGCCAACGAGGATCGTATGTTACGTTCGACTGTTTGTTTGCTCCCCTTTCTGGCTCTCGCCTTCGCTGCGTGCAGCGAACCGGCAGCCCCGGACAACTCAGACTCCGCCGAGGCATCGGCGACACCCGCCCGTGTGGTCGAGCCCACGCTCATCGAAACCATGCTGCTGGTGCCTGCCATGTTTAGCGAGAGCATCGAGCTGGTGGGCGAAACTGAGCCGCTCCGTGAGGCCAATTTATCGGCCGAGATGCCGGGCCGAATCGTGCGCATGGACGTGATCGAAGGGCAGGAGGTGACCGCCGGCCAGACGGTGCTTCGCCTCGATACATCGATCCAGTCGGCATCCATTGGGCAGATTGAAGCCCAGCTGCGGCAGGTAGAGGCCGACATCGACCGCAACCAGCGTCTGGTGGAACGTGGCATCGGCACCGAAGCCACGGTGGAGCAGCTCGAGACGCAACGCGACGTCCTGCAGGAGAATATTGCGCAGATTCGGACCGGGGTGCGCCAGGGCACCACCGCATCACCGATCACGGGCCTCGTCGTCGATACGATGGCCGAAGAAGGAGAGTACGCTTCACCCGGTCAGCCGCTGGCTCGAATTATCGACATCTCGTCGCTGATTGTCCGGGTGGGGCTACCCGAGCGAGAGATCACGTATGTCACCGAAGGCATGCCCATTACGGTTCGTATCGAGGCCACGGGCGAAGTGCTCGAGGGCAGATTGACGCGAATTGCGGCCGAAGCGAATCGGAACAGCCGCACGTTCCCGTTGGAAATCACCATCGACAACTCGAACCGCCGCTTGCGTGCAGGCATGCGCGCCAGTGTCATCATCTCGAAGCGTGACATCGCGGCAGCGGTCGTCGTGCCTCGAGACGCCATTCTGCAGGGCATCAGCACGCCGGAGGCTTACGTCTACGACGGGTCAGGAGTCGAGGTACGCGAGCTGACGCTCGGGCCAGGACGAGGCGGGTTTGTCGTCGTGGAGTCAGGACTGGCCGCCGGAGACACCATGGTCGTGCGTGGCCATCGCGGGCTCGTGCCGGGTGAATCGGTGCGCGCCAACGCTCTGGGTGAGTGCTGTGCAGAACAATTCGCAGCCTTTCTCGGCGAGACCACCCGGGTTCACGCAGGCGACCGCGAAGCGCCTGCTGTGGGCGGCACCCCCACGCAGCAGGCCGGCGATGCCGCA
>JAGWVZ010000108.1 GCA_018970625.1 Myxococcales bacterium
ACATCCTGCCAGATCATGCGACAGATGCGGCATTTGTTGCCATTCTACCCTGAATCATTTCGAAATAATCCAGCACCCAACGCTACTGCTGCTGTTGCTGCTCGCGTTGCTGACGGGCGCGCTCTTCCATCGCTTCCTGACGACGCACGGCCATTCGATTGGCCAGACTCTGGCGCAGGCCGTCGGCGCGATCTTCGTTGAGCAGGTCGCAACCCACAAGCTCCAGCCAGTGCATGGTGCCGGCCAGCTGATCGGGCATGGTGTGGCGAGGCAATAACAGCTGGTCAGCCGTAATGTGCACCAGCCGGTCTTCGCGCCGAATGCGCGAGACCACATCGAGTTGTCCGCTTGCGCCTTCGCCGTAATAGCCGGCGAGGTCAACGAGGGCCATGCACTCCGAGCCGAGCGCGTTCAGCAGAGAATCCTGCGATAAGTCCCATTCGTGCGTTTCCAGCACTTCGCCCTGTTCGTTGATGACCTGAATCGTGGTCTGCCCCGAAAACGTCTCAATCGCTTCCACAGTTTGCGCCAGCGACTCACGCGGCGGATCGTTGGTAAGCTGAATGGTGAGGTTATAGCCTGAGGTATTCACCACGTAGAGCGTCACCTTTTCACTTAGAATCTGCCGCAACCCAAAGGGCCCAAGTCCCAGCATCCACGGAATGCCGCCCAGAATGCCGAGCGCGAGCACGACAAACAGGATGGGCAGCAGAATAGAGTCTTTCGGAGGGGGCGAGTCGTGCCAGTCGCTGTCGTGATTCGGGGCGTCAGGATTGGCGGGAGTCTGGGTCATATCGGGCCTCAAACCATGCAAAGCTGCGAGCCGGGAGCCAATGCCTCAGGGCATCGCATCCTGCAACGCCCGCGCGTACATTCTTTCGACGTCGCTGAGCATGGATTCGTTCCATGCTGGATTCTCGCGGTAGAGTGGGACGTCGTGCGCGAGGGTCGGCAGATAGCGCTGCATCGAGATCGCCTCCAGCTGCTCACGTGAAGCGCCCGACGAAAACGGAGCGCCGTGAATGACCGCAGGCAGCATGCCGCAGAACGACAGCGTGCCCTCATCAAACCCGGCAAGATAACTCCGAATGGCGCCCATATTGCCGGCAGACATCTGTTGCACAACCTGCCACGGGTCGGGGCACGACTCTACGCCCGCGACCATCTGCAGCGTGGTCCAGGGGCTTAACCACGACACCTGAAACGCGATCGAGGGCTCCCACGACCGCATGTACCAGCTCAGGGACGGGTGCGGCTCTTCGTACCAGACCGGGTTGGTGATGGTCGACTGCATGGCCATGGGGCGCTCCTGCAGCTGAATATTCAGCCACGCGGTATCGATCGTGCCCGCGAATTGCCCCAGCGTGTGCAGCGGCGCTGTCAGAAAGTGTTGTCCATACGAATCCACACGAGATGACGCCTGCACGCGGGTGCGCAAGGTCACAAAATCGCCGGGATTGCAGGCCAGCTGAATCAGCTCGCCTTCTTCGAAGATCATGTCGGCGATCGCCGGGTCGCGGCGCACCGGAACAGTCGAGGTATTGGCAGGGCGGCCGTCAATCCAGACTTCGGTGGTCGAATCAGCGCCCGAGCCCACCACGGCGAGCGGCACAACCTGCGCTTCAATCGCAATGCAGTGCAGTCGAAGCTCCAGATCCCAGCTCCAGGCGTCGGGGTTGCCGCTATTGCGAGCCTCGAGCGCAGGTGTGACCTGCACGCGCACCGCCGTGACTTCAACGCCGGCGGTAGCGCCGGGAAACCAGGAGTCGTCCATGGCCCGCAGCGGCAACAAAAAGGCCGACGCGGAGCTGACGCCCATCAGGCACTGGAAGGCGGTGACTCCGAGAATGGCGCGGCCCAGGCGCGTTCCGACGCGGGCGCGATCCCGTGTACGGATCATGGCTGGTTACCTCGTCAACAGGGAAGAATCAGAAGTGAACGCCGGCGCCCAGCGTGATCACGCTGTTGAAGATGCGGGTCGAACGTTCTTTGCCGATCGACATCAGATCGCGGTTGTAACGCACTTCGGCAAAGAACCCCATGCCGCCTGCGCGCAAGCGAGCGCCCGCGCCGAGCACCATACCGACGTTGGTTGACCGCAGAATGCCATCCAGACTGGGCGTGGTGGTTTCGTCGAGCGCGAAGGCATCGTCTTCGGTGACCAACCGGCTCGAAATACGAAAACCACCCTGCGCCCCCACCAGCGCGTAGGGCTTGATGGGACCGGGGATGATATCGACGCGGGCGACGGCCGCGAGATTGAGGTAATCCAGGTTAAAGCGGGCTTCCTGCTGCTCGGCGGCACTCGGGAGGGTTCCCTCGAACCTGGCGCCCTGCTGGCTGTACGTCAGCTCGGCTGCAACGCGCACGGGCAAACCCGGGAGCTTTTGCATCATCACCAGGCCAGCCACGAGACCCACGCGGCCGCCCTGCAGGTTATACGTATCGCGATCCGGCCCTGCGAGGCTCGCAAAGTTGACACCCGCGCGTGCTCCCCAGTCGAAGGCCATCGCTGGCGACGCAAAAGTCAGCAGCGTCGCCAACAGCATACCAATCCAGATGATTCTCTTCATAATGACTCCATTCCTGAACAATGGTGCAGAGCATTCCTTTTACGTTCCACCCTTGGCATGGACAGGATTACATCGCAAGTCAACCCAGGGAAATTCCCGCATGACGGGTGACCCGACATGAGCGACCAGAACGCCAGGCGGCGGCCGAGTGCAGCATGGCGGTTCGCGTTAGACGAACCTGACAGCACCGGTGCACAGACAGACAGGAGCGTTCGGTTATTCATCACGGTCGTGCCCCGCCGACATGGACGACCAGCTGCAAAGCCGCTTTCCAGACCACAAATGACGCGCGATGCCCTAAAAGTAGGGGTAATACCGCAATAGCCATTCAGCGCGCGCGCACGGGTCCTGATGCGGACAGTTGGGTAGCAGGTGGGTGCGAATCATGCCCTCCTCGTGGGTCAGCTTGGTCAGCGCGCCCACAGCCTGCTCCGGATTTTGATGTCGGACCGCCTGATGGAGAGACTCCAGCAGCCGCAGGAACATTTGCTGTTCGGCACGCAGCTGTTTCAAGGACTCCTCGTGCATCACCACATCGGGTTCATTCAGGCGGCGAAGGGCCAGACGCCAGCGCAACAGGCAAGGTTCCACATTGGCAACCGTGACCCCGTGTTCGCGAATCTTCCGGTCGCAGTCGGTGGCCTTTCTGATATCGCCCAGCTCTACCAGCGCCCTGAACCGGGCGGCCAGAACCCAGGTCAACGATGGTGAACCTGCATCAATCTCGGGTTCCACGATCCGCCACAGATCATCGACCTCATCCAGCAGCGATGCGTCTCGAAAGGTGCCAATGAGCAGGTAAAGAACGCTCAGCGGATACGTGGCGTCGGCGGCCTCAAATCGGTCGATCCAGCCGCGGGTGGCCGCCATGCTGTCGTCCCATGCCTCGCGCAGTCGGCCCTGCGCCTGCCGACGGCGCCCACGGGCCCCCAGCAGACGCAGCTCGGCCGCCGTCAGATCCCTGCCCACGGGCAACCAGTTGGCCAGCAGCGTCTCGACGGCGGTGTCACCGCTACCGCCATCGGTCGCCTGCTGAACAACGTGCGCAATCCACCCGACAGCGACATCGGCAGGGCAGGCGCGAAGCAAGTCGTCCTCGGGTAACTCCACGACCTTCTGCTGGTGAGCGTGTCTGGCCGATGCCGCGACAACCCACCGAAAACGTCCGCGTACGGGGTTCTCTTCGGGCACCAGATTCAGCAATGCCTGATGTGCTTCCAGTATGGGACGCCAGTCCTTGATGTCGCCGCGTCCCAACCGACCTGACGTGTGCCCATAAAACGCACGGCGCAGCTGGTGGTCAGCCCAGAGAGCAAGGTTGGCACGCTCAGCGGCTTCTTCGCCTACCGCATGCGGATGAATCTGCGCCATGCGCTGCTCGTGGGTCATGTTGTGCGTCCACCCGAACGCGACATCAAAGGCTTCCTGCAGCGTACTCACCTCGCACCACTCGGGCACGATGCCCTGCTGCATGCGAACCGCGCGCGACGCCTCCTCCAGATTCCCCTGATTCCTGCATACGAGGAACCGAACGCGTCCATATTCCTCAGGGATCGAGGCCGTCGCCGCCAGCGCCTTGCTGGTCAGACCATCGACACTCCGAACATTCCCCGCATCGTCCAGCTCGCCGCTGGCAAACAGGGTCACGAGCAAGGGCACCCCCAGTCGCTGCGACGCCAGGCTGAGCGCCACCGACAGATCGCGCGACTGTCCGCTGACGACGCCATCCGTTACGCCCAGCCACGAACGATCGCGCACCTGTACGCCGGAGGGCACAGGTGGGCGTGTGGCCAGTCCCAGCGAGACGGGCAGATGCCGGTCAACCAGCTTGAGCAACCGCTCCGTACTCGTGCGATCTTCCTGCGTCAGCTGTTGCGCGTGGCGTCGCATCGCCTGCCACAGGTGCATGGTGCCGCTCGGCTTTCCCGACACCGACACACTCTCGGTCACCAGCGGTACCATGCCCGGCGCCACCCAGCGGCTGGTGCTCTTGCGGATGTATGCCTCAAGCGTCGTCGTGTCCCGCATTCCCTTCCTCTGTTCAGACCTGCCGCTCACGCATCAGCGACTCTTCGCCATCTGGAAAGCGTTATTTTCAGGTCCATCACGATATGTCGTCGTCCAGCAGCAGCTCCAGCGTTCCGCCTGTCCACCAGTCCATGGGACACACAAGGGCAGCGCGTTCCAGCATGTCGGTCGCGAAGGTAACCCGCAGACCCGTTCGCATCACCAAATCAGCGCCCACCTCATCGATCGCATGGGTAAGCGAATCCAGCGTAGCGCTTCGCCGCTCACGCAGTAACACCAGCAGGTTCTCGAGCGTATCGCGGCGCTCAGCCAGCGCACGCAGCCGCCAGGCGGCAGAGTAAAGGTCCTCGGACGTAACAGGGTCGGGCTGCTGCTGCCGTTCCAGAAGGCTGTCATTCAACGTGGCCGCCAGCTGTTCCGCCCACGCGTTCACCGTCGCCGTTTGCGCCGGGGTCCACGTCGCTGCCCATGCCAGCTGATCGTCGGGCACGCCCGAATCAGGCGTCACTTCAGCGAGCCTGGCCAGCATGCCCGCCGTCAGTACACGCTGCTGTTCGACCGAAAGATGCTCCAGCATACGCTTCATCAGCACTTCCAGTGGCGCGTCTCCAACCTTCGCCAGCCACTCCTGCACCGGGGCATCCGGGTACTCCAGCCCCGTCCCCAGAGAGACAAGGACCTGACCCACAGTCAGCTCAGGCGAGCCTTCGCCAAACTGAACCCATACGCAGGAACCATCCGCGAACTGTACCAGCGCACCGTCGGACTGTCCGGAGTAACGGACGAACAGCTCGTGCTGCGGACCAAAGTCAGTCAAGCGAAGAAAACCGCTCGCGATGCCAACCGTCTCCACCGGCTCGGCGGCCATACTGATTCGAACCAGGGCAGGATCTTCACTCGCACGGTAAAGCCGGACGCCGGTCAAGCCATGAGACCAGCAGTATTGCTCCTGCCAGCATTCCGGGTCGAGCACACGCAAGAGCACGTCACGGTTGACCAGCTCCGCCGTCTTCCCCATCCACAACGGAAGCTCCTGCAGCGCGTCCTGCACTCTGGCACGCGCCACAAAGGCCCGATGCTGACCAGGCACCGAAATCCGTACATCCGGCAAACGATGTGCACCGGGGCGGGCTTCGGCCTGTTCGATGTAGCTCTGGATGGATTCCACACGGCCTCGCGGCGCACCAGGGCGCGCCTGAGCCAGCTTCAGTATTTCATGGATCGGTTTCATACGGACCTCTACGCCGTGAAAATCGGTCGGCGTACAGCGAGAAATGCAGGTGCACATCCGTGCTGACAGTTAGTCTTCTTCTGCACCATCTACCGTATCGCGTTGATTCAGATTTTCGACCAGATTCAACAGCAACGCGAGCTGCGCATAATTCGTGTCGGGCACGTGGTGCTTTCCCGCAAGCGCGTCGCGCACCCACTCACGCCATGCGGCGCGCACCCGGCTGTGCGTCGCGTGCACACGCGTACGCGCCAGCTCCAGCTGACGTTCATCCTCAAAGAGCGCATCGCCGTACATCTGCCGCAGCCAGTCCTCCACGGTGAGCTCACGCAGTCGCAATGCCACCAGCAAGGGTGTCACCGACTGAATGGTCTGATTGAAAGGCGCGCGGCGCGCCGCGGCTGCCTGTGGCGTGAGCCGGGTGAGCAGCTCCAGCGTCAGGCGCAGCTGTTCCGAGCGCTCCCGCTCCAGCAGCGACGAGTCGGGGCGCCACGCAGCCTGTCGTTCCTGCAGGTTCACATCGAACGCCGCCGCCCGCTCAGCTTCCTCGCCCAGCGGGTCCTCCACATGCACTTCGATGGGTACCTGCCAGGTCGGGCGAGCATTGGCCGCCCGGCGCAGCGACTGGATTCGGTTCTTCGTGGTTCTGACGATATAGGATGCCGCCTCGCCATCGGTGGCAAATGACACCTGGCGCACCCGGCCCGCTCGCCACAACAGCAGCAGGACTTCCTGGACGAGATCATCGGCGTCGCACAGCAGCGCGGCGCTCAACCGTTCGCGACGCACAATGCGTTCTACCGCGTGCTGCACGGACGCCGCTGTCGAAGCGGCACGCCGCCCTGCAAACGCATCGGCACAGTAGGAGCTCAGAGCCACAGCAATGCCGTTCATTTATCTGCCCTCCGGCACAAACGTCTGTATCTGTTCGCGCGCCCAAACCCCGGGAATCGCCTGCAGGTCAGCGTCCTCGACCTGCTGCCGCTGTCCCAGCAACAGCTCGGACACCAGCTGGTGCGCCTGGCCGGTGGCGCCGACCGCCGCCCGACCCTGCACACCACGCGGCTGTGCTCCCCAGATGGTGACCCCTCTCTGCTCCATCTCCGACAGCTCCAGACGACGCTGAGAAGTCAGGCCGTTCATGCCATTGGCGACCCAGTCGGCCATGACCCACGCGCCGCCCAGGTCCCCCCGAAACGGTTCTATGCCGGCGCAGGACCAGTGGACCCGCATGCCATGCCGACGCTCAAATTCTTTTGCCCAGCCAGAGTCATAGCTGCGGTGCAGGTACGACGGATACAATGGCACCCTTTTGCCTGCGACAGGACAGTAGACCTGTAACTTTTGTACATACGAAGCGACATGAATGGCGGACAGGGCGGCGGTACGCCCCGCCAGCAGCGCGATCGCACGGCGAACAAGCGCGCTGTACGCATCCAGCCATGCGTCGCCCGGTGCGCCTTCACCCGACCAAGCGACTGCCAACACGTGAACCGGCATACCGGAACACTGGGCGGCCTGCTCCATCGCGTCGCGCATCACCAGGCGAACGTCGGTCACAAGATCGGTCATGTGCCTGCAGAAATCAGCCCAGCGGCCGGTCACGCGACGCTCCAGCAGTCGACTCAGCTGTGTCACCGCTTCATCGGGACGGCGGCGCTGGTCCTGCACCATTTTGTTCAACTCCGTGAGGAGCGAGGCTGGAGCGCTCACCTCCAACAGCTCACGGATGCGCGAAGCCTGCTGTTGCGCCAGACAGGGAGTCGCTGTTGGAGACACATCCAGCGCGCGCGCCAACATCCATACATGACAACGCATGTCGGTGGCGTGCATGGGCCAGGGCAACCACGGATAACGCGCCTGCAGTCGCGCCTTGAGGTCGCGATCGAGGGCGGGGACGACCATGTCGGGCAACAGCACCCCGGCCACGGCGCACGCCCATGGCTCTGGCTCACTAAAGCGGCCCGTCTCGTCGACGAACAGGGCCCAGGTCTCCGTAGCTGACTTCATTCGGTGCTCCACCGACAGGCGATCCATGCAGGTCGTAAAGTCTGCCAGTCTGGTGTCGAATGGGCAAGCAATTCAAAAGTCTGAAACAACCTCTACTATCCGGCGTTTTATACTGTTCGACCGGAATCACTGACACCTGGCGCATTGATCCTCAGACTACAGGGAGCAGTTCTGCGGACGCGCCATCGTCCCCCGGTCACTACGAGGTCGAATTCATTTAGACCAATTCAGACACCATGACTTCGTCGTGTCGCTACGGTAACATCCGACAATTCCACCCCGGCTCACATTGTGCGCATGCAGCCCCGTCTTTCCCTCCTCTCCTTCTGGTTGCCGCTCGCGCTCCTCGCCGCTTGCGCAGACGTAACCTCGCCCGGCTCATCGGATGAAGCCGGAAGGCCCGACACCTCGTCTGCCGATGTGGATGATGGCGGTGATGATCGAGACACCAGCACGTCCGATGTGCGCGACATCGGCCGCGATGACGCCAGCGACGATGTGCAGGGCGATGGCCTCTCCGACGCAGACGTCGTTCTGGACGTCAGCGACGATACCACCGACGCCCTGCAAGACACCCAGGGCGGCGACAGCAGTGCCGAAGATACCAACCTGCCCGATCTGCTCGAAGACAGCGGTTCCGATATCGTGGATACCGACGCTGCCGATGTGCTCGGCGATAGCGTCGAACCCGATGCTGCGGATGCGACGGACGTGGCGAATGACGCGACGGCCGACTCGGAGACCGTCGACTCTGACGCCGCCCTGACGTGTGAAAGCGGCTTGCCACCCGGGCTCTGGTACCCCGACGCCGACGGTGACGGGTCTGGCGATGCCTTCGCTGCGCCCACCGCCGCCTGTGAGGCGCCGGCAGGCTTCGTAGCGAGCGGTACCGACTGTGATGACACCGACAGCCTGTTGCCCTCGCCCGGTACGCTCTCGGTTCCATTTATCGGCGCGCTCCGCGTGCCGCCATCCGGCACCGTAGGCACCACTACACTGAATATCCCCGTGGATTCAGCCGGCCTCTTTGCGTCGATGACCGTCGCCGTGCGCGTGCTGCACACGGATACGGGTGATTTGACACTCACGCTGATCTCTCCATCCGGCACACGCGTCGTGCTCGCCCGTCGCCGAGGATTTGATGACGATTTTGTGGGCACGGTGTTTTCGGATAGCGCGACCGCAGCCATCGGCAGCGGCAGCAATCCGTTTACAGGCTCATGGCGCCCCGAGCAGCCGCTCTCGACATTTGTGAACGAACCGGTGAACGGAGACTGGCAGCTCGAGGTCGAAGACGCCTTCTCGATCGAATCCGGTACGCTGCAAGCCGTCACCCTGAATTTTGAATTACGTTGTCATGACAGATAGTTGGCTGCCATACTCGGCAGCCCTTTCGACGCTCAATGCACTGACTCTCCCCGAATATACCCATGA
>JAGWVZ010000109.1 GCA_018970625.1 Myxococcales bacterium
GGCGAGGCGCTGAGGGCGCGGGGAGTTACCGCCGAAACACCACCACCGACTCCAGGTGGTGCGTGCGCGGAAACATATCCACCAGGTGCAATGACTCCACAGCCCAGCCGCCTGCGGTCAGGCGCTCCGAGTCTCGGCCCAGCGTCGGTGGGTCGCAGCTGACGTAAATGAGGGTGCGCGGACCGGGGCTGCACAGGGCGGTGGTCATCGCAGGCGGCAGCCCGGTTCGGGGTGGATCCACCACGACAGCATCGTAACGCGCCCAGGCGTTTACCGCGTCGGCGGGCAGCCCGTCAGACAGATCCGCGACCAGCCATGAGAGGTTACTCGCGTCCTTCGTCGCCGACTGCCCGGCGCGCACCGCCGGGCCGGAACCCTCGACGGCGAGCACGGCGTGACCTGCGTTTGCGAGCGGAATCGAGAAATTCCCGAATCCCGCAAACAACTCGAGCACGCGCGCGGCTGAAGCACCGACGCCCTGCACAACCAGGTCGCGAAGCCGCGCATTCTGCGTGGCGTGCGCCTGACTAAACAGGCCCACCGGCAAAGGAACAGAGGTCTCGGCGACGTTTCGCGCGAACTGAGCCGGACCGCCCAGATGCCTTGGGCCACGCTCCGGCTCGGGCGCAAAGTCGGCGTCGTCGTTGTCCTGCGAGGCGTGCGACTTCGGGGCGATCCACACCGCGCAGTTGTCGCTGGCAAGGCGCGCGAGTTTTTCCTGATTCTCGGCTGATTCAAAGGCCGGGCCACCGGCCAGAATGGCGACCTGACCGTCAGCATGTTCGGCGAAAATCCAGCCGCGACTGCCAAATGGAGCATGGCGGCGCAGCAGCGCGAGCACCTTTTGCAGGGCGGGATGCAACACCTGACAGCGGTGAATGGTGACGAGGTCGTGCGAACGCGGGCGTGTAAATGCGGGATAGCCGTTGAGGTCGAGCTTCCAGCGCACACGTTCACGCCAGCCGTCCGTGGCGTCGGCCGCGATGCGCTTTGGTGTGGGCCAGACCAGAGACGGGCTCAGGCGCCGGATGCCATCGAGCGCTGCTTCGACTTTCCAACGCTGCTCGAGCTCGTAGGGAGCGCCCTGAAAACGGCAGCCACCGCAGACGCTCGCGTGCTCGCACGCACCGCCCTGACGCTCGACGCCGGGCTCTACCGAGGTGACCGTCATGCGTGCCCAGCGCTTCTGAGACTCTATGATGGTGCCGCGCACGGTGTCGCCGGGCCATCCCCGGTCACAGAACGTGGTGAGTCCCGAAGGCTGTTTGCCAACGCCGTCGCCTGTGCCGGCTGCGATGCGTTGAATCAATACACCGGTGCCCAGTGGCTGCGCTACAGGCGCCTGCCGCACGGCGTCGGCGCCGGCACGCACCGAGTCACGCCGCCCACGCGGGGCAGCATTACTGGGCGAGGACGATCCCCTTGAGGTCGTATTCCGTCGCGTCGTCAATTTCGACCTCTACAAATTCGCCAGCGATGGCAGGTTCGGCGCCGTCCTCGTACGAGAGGTACACAACACCATCGATATCCAGCGCCTGGCCATACCAGCGCCCCTCGAACACATATTCGTGCTCTTCCGAGACGCCATCGACCAGCACACGCAGGCGGCGCCCGATCAGGTTTTCGTTCCGCTTGCGCGAAATACCCGCCTGCAGGGTCATTAATTCATCTCGCCGCGCCTCGGCCACCTCGGCCGGAACGCGATCGGGCAGCTCAAATGCGGAGGTGTTTTCTTCGGGGCTCCAGGTAAATACGCCCATGCGGTCAAACTGGATATCCTTGACCCAGTCGTACAGCTCGCGGTGGTCCTGGTCGGTTTCGCCGGGAAATCCGGAAATAAATACGGTACGCAACACCATGCCATTTATGTCGCGTAATTTGCGAATAATTTCGTCCTGCGACGAACGGCGCGTCGAGCGGCGCATGGCCTTCAACATATTGTCGCTGATGTGCTGCAGCGGCATATCCACGTAGGGAATCACCCGTGAGCCGCCACGCAACATATCCATCAGACGATCGCTAAAGCCCCATGGATACGCATAATGAAGGCGAATCCATTCGATGCCGCGAATCGCATCGAGCTTTTCGAGCAGCGTGGCCAACCCGTCACGCAGGTCAATATCCACCCCATAACTGGTGAGGTCCTGAGCGATGAGGTTAATTTCTTTTACGCCCCCGGCTGCCAGAATTTCGACTTCGCGGACAATATCGAAGATGGGCCGGCTGACCTGCCTGCCCCGAATTTTCGGAATAATGCAGAATGAGCAGGTGCGGTTACAGCCCTCGGCTATTTTCACATAGGCGCTTCCGCCGCGGACCGTATTGATTCGGTCTTCATCGGCAGTATAGAGCGCCGAACCATAGGTAATGTATTCGCGCTCGGGGAGTGAACCCACAATGGCGTCGTTAATGCGTTTGAACTCGTTGGTGCCGAGGAAATAATCGACCTCGGGCATTTCCTGCGCCAGCTCATGACCGTAGCGCTGCGCCATGCAGCCTGTGACCACGAGCTTTGCGCCGGGCCGGGCCGCCTTGTAGTCGGCCATCTCGAGAATGGTGTCGATCGACTCTTCCTTGGCAGACTCAATGAAGGCGCACGTGTTCACGACCAGCACGTCGGCCTGCGAGGGGTCGGACTCCATGACATACCCTTCGCCTTTCATGAGGCCAATCATCAGCTCGGAATCGACCCGGTTCTTGGGACAGCCCAGACTGACGACGTGCACGCGTCGCGCCTGCAGCCGTTCCATCACGTTAAAGCGGTCGGGGACGAGAGAGTCGGTCATGGTCGAGAAAGGGTGCGAGCGTGGACACTGGAGCGCGCCGTTCGGAGTGCGGCGCGAAAGTCCTAGCCCATGCAGACAGATGCGCAAGGGTGAAACAGGCGGCGCGCGTCGCACAACGCATCGACCACGGTCCGCTTTGCGGGCATTGCCGGGTTGATTGTCAGGTGCGTCCGGCCGGCCGGCAATCGCCGCCGACCCTCGCCGGCAGACCGGGAAAACGGAGCAGCCCGGAAATGGCGTGGCCGGGTCACGAATAGCGTCGGTCCCGGAGCAACAGGGCTGTAAATCTGCCGCCCTGCCCCTTCAGAACGGTGTTTGGCGTTGCGCGACTTTGCGTTCTGGCTAGCCTGCGGGTTCGTTCCGGATTCCCAAGGCCTGAGTTCATGAGATACCCTTTTCGGCGTGCGTGCGCGGCTGCTCTCCTCTTCATGCTGTGCGCCTGCGACGGCGAGACGGCGACAACGCCGACCGATGCAGGTCCCAGCTCCCCGGACGTTCAGGACGTCGCGTTCGACGACACCGATGTCGCCGACGACACCGATCTGGGACCGCGACCCGGGGAGGACGCCGACTCAGGGTCCGACGCGGAAGCCGACGCTGGCCGTGATGACATCGCAGACATCGTGCCGGACGACACAGCGGAGACCACCGGGGACTCCGGGGCGGATGGTTCAACAGCCGACGTGGCTCCGCAGGACGTTTCCGACACATCGGACGTCCTGCCCGATGTGGCCGATGTCGCGGACGACACAACCGACACGACACCCGAAGTGGAGTCGCCCCCGTCGTTGCTGGGCCTGATGACGACCGCGACCAGCTCTTTGCCTGCCACGCTGGAGCCGCGAGCCGGCGGCGTCGTGCTGCTCGATGGCAGTGAAGGTGACCAGATTCGGCTTCGGGTGGTGAACACGGGCCCAACCACCGCAGACGCTGCCCTTCGACTCTGGGAACCGGGTGGAATCGACGTGGTGGCGTTCGCCGACCCGCCGGGCGCCGCCGATCCGGTGCTGCCGGCGTCTGGCACAATCGAGTTGACCGTCACAGGGACGTGGGAGGCAGAGGTCAGAAACCGCGGCGCCACCCGGGCGGCGTTCCGCTTCGAAGTCGAGTGTGTCGCGGGGCCGTGTGCGTCGCTACCTCCCGTGGTATCGCCCTCTGACCGCGATGGTGACGGAACGTCGGATGACCGCGACAACTGCCCGCTCGATGTGAACCTGACCCAGGCCGACGAAGACGCAGACGGCTACGGTGACGCCTGCGACGGCGTGGACCCGTGGTCGGAATCGAGCGATGACGCGCTCGAGGCTGCCTTGCGCGCCGAGCATACCCGGACTCACCGACCCACCGGCTACCTGCGCGCCCGTGAGCTCATTTTCGGGTCTATCGACAACGAGGGAGGTCAGGTCGAGTGCGTGTACACCGGTCTCCGTATTACGACGACGACCATTCCACCCAGCACCCTCATGAACACCGAGCACACCTGGCCACAGAGCCGGGGCGCCGATATTGACCCCATGGAGAGCGATATTCACCACCTGTTCCCCACCGAAAGCGTGGCCAACTCAACGCGAAATAACTTCCCGTTCTGCGATGTGGTCGCCGGGGTGACGTGGTCTGTGGGAGGAAGCGTCAAAGGGACCGACTCGGAAGGTCGAACCTGCTTTGAGCCGCGCGAGTCGCATCGTGGCAACGTGGCCCGGGCGCTCTTCTACTTTGCTGTCATGTACGAGGGTGTCGTGTTCAACGGATCGGGGAATACCGTGGGCAACATTGAAATCTGGGAGGAGCCCTCGCTTCGTCTCTGGCATGTGCAAGACCCGCCCGATGCGCGCGAACGCGCCCGCAACGCCGCGATCGAGGTGGCGCAGGGCAGCCGGAATCCGTTCATCGACTACCCCCACCTGGTCGATCGCATCGCGAACTTCTGAGCGTGACGTCCAGAGACCGGCGGTGGCGTGCTGCACCAGCGTGCGGAGCCCCAAAAAGTGCATCGCCCGCTACAAACTGCTTGCAGTCGGGGCAGTCCCTACCGTATACGGCCGCTCCCGCGGTCGATTAGCTCAGCGGGAGAGCATTCGCTTCACACGCGAAGGGTCGCTGGTTCGATCCCAGCATCGACCATCCTGAAAAGCCTGCCTTCACCGGCGGGCTTTTCTGCTTTTGGTCGCGCAACTGGCCAAACAGCCTACCGCGTCGGGCGCACGACGCCGTTCCATGCCCGACATGGTGAACACCAGCACCGCGCGCGCCCCGCAATCGAGCGACTGGAAAGAAGACGCTAGCCGCTATCCCTGAAGGTGTACTAGCTATGCCGCGCGACCCCGCTCCCGGGTTGCCTTCGAATCAGAAACTCTCACGCGGTCGTCCTCACTACGCCCGACCTCAACATCGCGCCCGCCGTGGCACGATGCGGGTGGCGAGTCCTCGACACGTCTTCCCAGGCCACTCCCATGAGCAGCTCCGACACGATTGACCCCCAACAGCTTCACCGCCAGCAGTCGGTCGCGCTCTTCAACCGCGCCTGGGACCTGCTGGATCGCGGCGAACGAACACCCGCCGAAGATGAGGCCATGTTTCTGGCCGCGTGCGCCTCGCTCTGGCACTGGAATCAGCGTGACGATGTGACGGCGCGTCATCGCTCTATCGGCTGCTGGCAGATCTCCCGGGTGCAGGCGATGCTCAACCGAGGCGCCGATTCCATGCACTGGGCCCGACGCAGCCTCGAAGAAGCCATCGCGGCCGGTTCGGACCCCTTCTACACCGGCTATGCCCACGAGGCCGTGGCCCGCGCCGCTGGCATTCTCGGCAAGACCGAGCTCATGCGTCGCCACCAGACAACCGCACGCGACATGGCCGCCGGCGTCGCCGACGAGGGCCTTCGGAAAGCGCTGCAGGATGACCTGAACACCGTCAAGGCACGCAAGCCGCTCTAAATCAGCCAGCAGCTTCGCGCGAACACGGGCGCGAACACAGGCTCCATGCGCAGCGGGCGCTCACTCAGGTGCCGCGCCCAGATCCCAGAGCCGCCGCAAGTCCACCGTCGCCCCTTCAAACGGGGGCGCATCAAAGAGGTCGGTCGCGGCCCCCTGTGTCACCAACTCCCAGGTTTTGCCGGTGTTGTGCCACGCTTCTACAAACCGGGTGGACGGGTCCACATACCAGATCCACGGCACGCCATGCCGCTGATAAGCTGACGCCTTCACGAGCCGATCGCGAATGTACGACGAAGGCGAGAACACCTCACACACCCAGTCAGGGGTGATGCCGATGAAGGGCGAGGCAGGCAGGGCCGGCACCCGGGTCCGCCGCCAGCCTGCGATATCGGGAACGAAGATATCGCCGCCGACGTGAATCTCGGGTTCCGACAGGATATGCCACGCTTCGGGCGGACCCGCATGGTCGCTACCCTCTGCAGGGCGGTCCAACAACACAAAGAGCTGCGAGCCAAGCCCCGTCGCCGCCTTTGCATGAGCCACAGCCGGCCTCGGAGCCATAAACAGCTCGCCATCGACCAGCTCGGCCGTCATACCCTCAGGCGCATTTCGTACATCTTCTGCGGTAGCCCGATTGCGCGCGGCCGATGCTTCTGATCTTCTCACAGTGCGCTCCGAAACAGGCAATGGAATCGCTCCCGTGCTCACGCTAACTCGGCCGGCCGCCGAGTACAACGCCCCAACATGGCAACGCGAGCGATGTACTGCGCGGCTTCCACACCCGAATTTCTTTTTGCGTCAGCCGCCTGCACTCGCTACGGTCTGCAGGTCGAACTCTGAATACTCAACCTCTGGAGCTGGTTATGCGCAGGTCACGCGCCGGATTTGTCGTTTGCCCAGGCTGCCTCTCGCATGCCCGGCTCCCGGTTGCGGGTGGCTCCACTCACTGTGGTTTCTGCGGAACCCCGCTGCGCTCCGATGGTCTGGCCGCCGATAACGCCGCTCTGGGTCGCACGGCGTCCAACAGCCGAACCGGCGTCCTGCTCGCGTCACTGCTGGGAGTCTCGCTGGCCGCATGCGGCAGCGAAGACGAAACGCTCCCCGATGCCGACGCGGTGACCGACGTGGCAGGCGACGGCGCCGGAGAGGACATCGCCGACGAGTCTTCGCCCGACGCCCTGTATGGTCAGCCCCCTGACGTGGCCGACGACATCATTGGCGCTCCCGAGTACGGGCTGCCAGCCGACGTCGAGGAAGACATCCAGGAAGACGTGCCCCCGGGAGACGTCTACGGCCTGCCCGCCGATGTGGTCGAGGACATCGCCGATGTGGTCGAGGACATCGCCGACGACGTGATCCCCGGCCCCGAATACGGGCTGCCCGCCGACCCCGATGCGGCCACCGACGGCTCAACCGACACGACCCCGCCCGACATGCCGGCCTACGGTCTGCCTCCAGAACCCAACCCGAAGTGATGTCGTCGCCGAGCCTGACCGGGACGGTGCGCGACAGACCACCTGCTGCCACGACATCGCCCCTGATGTGCAGGGCGGCGGTACGTGCAACGCCCTGCCATGCTTCGGTCGTTGACCCACGCGTTCAGCTGCGTCACAACGTCGTGTGTGCCTGATGCAAACCGAAGTGTGCGACCGCGCGTTCAGGGTTGTGGTGCGGCACGTTGCTGCTCAATAACCTCGTTTCAGGGTAATCCGTCATGTCTGAATCGTCTGTACCTCGACCGGAAAGCCGTTGGGGCCGCAAGGGAGCGCTGACGCTGGCTGCCCTGGCGGCGCTCTCGACCGCCCACTGTGGGGGTGGTACCGCTACACCCGACGAACAGCCTGGCTCCATGCCCATGTCGGATGAGTCGACGACGCCGTCAGAGCCTTCGGCGCAAGAGAGCGAGATTTCCGGCGGCGACGGTTCAGTCGAACCTGCCGACCCGTCTGCGCAGGGAGGCTCGGCCGAGGTGATGGTGCCCATGTATGGAATGCCGGCCGACGTACCGGTGCCGATGCCGCCCGAGGAAGGCAGCGCCGACGCCGGCGAGGGTTCGGCGGACACGGCAGAGCCCGAAGTCGTACCTCCATCCCGGTCGATGCCCATGCCGGTTTACGGCGGGCCGCCGCGCTAAAACCTGACCGCAGACCACGGACCTCGATGTCGGACCCGACGCATCACCCCAACAGCACGGACCCGATTCGCCGTCCCACGCAGGACGACGTTGAGAAGCCGCACCCGATTTACTGCGTCTGGGAGATCACGCTCGCGTGCGATCTGGGATGCAAGCACTGTGGCTCGCGGGCCGGCAAGGCGCGGCCTGACGAGCTGACGACCGAGCAGTGTCTGGACGTGGTGCACCAGCTCAAGGCAGCTGGAATCCGCGAGGTGACGCTCATCGGAGGCGAAGCGTACCTGCGCGAGGACTGGGATATTATCGCGGCCGAGATCACGCGGCTCGGCATGGTAGCAGGCATCACCACGGGCGCACGCAACCTCACCGACGATCGCATTGAGCGAGCGGTGAAGGCTGGCGTTCGCACGATCTCGATCTCCATCGACGGCCTCGAGGCGACGCACGACGCGCAGCGCGGCGCCCGCGGCTCGTGGGCATCGGCCGTCGAGGCAGCGCGCAAGGTCGCGGCAACGAAGAAGATTCGGCTTGCCACGAACACGCAGATCAACCGGCTCTCCATGCCAGAGCTGCCGGCGATGGCTGACCTGCTGGCCGACATCGGCTCGAAGGCGTGGCAGATTCAGATTACGGTGCCCATGGGCCGAGCCGCCGATCGCCCTGATCTGCTGCTGCAGCCGTACGACCTGCTCGAGCTGTTTCCGCTGCTGGTGTGGATCAAGCAGACCAAGCTGGAACCGAACGGCATTCGGCTCTTCCCCGGCAACAACATCGGCTACTTTGGCCCCTACGAGCGGCTTTTGCGGTTCGGCGGCGACAAGGGCGCCCACTGGCAGGGGTGCTCGGCCGGCAAGTGGTCGATTGGTCTGGAAGCAGACGGCAAAATCAAAGGCTGCCCGTCGTTGCCCAGCGACCAGTACACGGGCGGTAATTTCAAGGCCGATAAGCTTCAGGACATCCTGGATAACGCTCCAGAGCTGAACTTTATCAAGAACCGCACCCGCGAAGACCTGTGGGGCTATTGCCGCGAGTGCTACTACGCGGACGTCTGTAAGGCCGGTTGTACGTGGACCTCACACGTCACGTTCGGACGCTCGGGCAACAACCCGTACTGCATTCATCGTGCGCTGCAGTACGAGGCTCAGGGCCTGCGCGAGGTGCTGGTCAAGAAGTCTGCAGCGCCCGGAAAGCCCTTCGATCACGGAGAGTTCGAAATCCTGACCGAGCCCATCCCCATGGGCCATGAAGGCGAAGAGCCGTCGATCATGAACCTCCCTCTCACCGAAGTCCTCGCGCTGCGGCACTCCGAAAAAGGCCTGTGGGATGCCGACATGCGCAAGAGCAGACTCGGAAAGTCCTGAGTGATCACCGATCGTC
>JAGWVZ010000110.1 GCA_018970625.1 Myxococcales bacterium
TGCGGCCTGACGCCGCATTTTCCTGTCGCCCCGCGCCAGTCGGCTGACTGGTGCCCCGCCCCGGAACTTCACGCGATGTATAACCGCGACTTTGTCTTCACGTCTGAATCCGTTTCCGAAGGCCACCCGGACAAGATGGCCGACCAGATCAGCGATGCCATCGTGGATGCCGCGCTCACGGTCGATCCAAAGGCTCGCGTTGCCTGCGAAACACTGGTGAAGACGGGCTACATCATGCTGGCAGGCGAGATCACCTGCAATGGCCACATCCCGTATGCGGAGCTTGCTCGTCAGGCGGTTCTGAACATCGGCTTTGACAGCTCCGCCAAGGGCTTCGACGGCGCTACCTGCGGCGTCATGATCGCCGTTGAACAGCAGTCACGCGATATCAATCAGGGTGTCGATCGCTCTGCTCCCGAAGAGCAGGGTGCCGGTGACCAGGGCATGATGTTCGGGTTTGCCGTCAACGAGACCGCAGAGCTGATGCCCGCGCCAATCATGTATTCGCACCGGCTGGTTCAGCACCTCGCCCACGTGCGGAAGGCTGGTGCCCTGACATGGCTTCGTCCCGACGCGAAGAGCCAGGTGTCTGTGCGCTACTCCGGTGGTAAGCTGCTCGGCGTCGATACCGTCGTCATCTCTACCCAGCATGATCCGGACGTCTCGAACGACACCATCCACCAGGCTGTCCGCGAAGAGGTCATCTACAGCGTCATCCCGGAGCATCTTCGTCTGCCCGACATGAAGGTTCACATCAACCCGACCGGCCGCTTTGTGATCGGCGGGCCCATGGGCGACTGTGGTCTCACCGGTCGCAAGATCATCGTCGATACCTACGGGGGCATGGGGCGTCACGGTGGCGGCGCTTTCTCGGGCAAGGACCCCTCGAAAGTGGATCGCTCAGCCGCTTACTTTGCGCGCTACATCGCCAAGAACATCGTCGCGGCGGGACTTGCTGACCGGTGCGAAGTACAGATTGCCTACGCCATTGGTGTGGCGCAGCCCGTCAGCGTCATGGCCAGCACGTTCGGCACCGGCAAGGTCTCGGAAGATAAGATTGAGGCGCTGATCCGTCGGCACTTCAACATGACGCCCTACGGTATCACCACAACGCTCAAGCTGGAGCGTCCGATTTACTCTCCGACCGCAGCCTATGGGCACTTCGGCCGCAGTGAGTTCCCCTGGGAGCAGACCGACAAGGCCAACGCCCTGCGCGCCGACGCCGGGCTGTAAGAAACGTCAGCTCATGGGCCCTTTTATCGGCCTGCTGATGTGTTGATGCAGGCCCTTCCGAGCATGAGCAGACACAATAGAGCCCGACGAATCCAGCGTTGCAGGCCCCTCATCGTCCGCCCCTTCCGATAGCAGGCGATCGTAGAGCCCAACCAGACGCTGCAGCATCAGGTCGGCGTCAAACAGACGTGTAGCGTAGCGGGACGCTCTCGAACCCATCCCGCTCCGGAGCGTGGGCGAATCCGCCAGCGCGCGCACTGCACTCTCCCACGCAGACGCCTGTCCTCCATCGACAATGATGCCCGTCTCATCATGCCGAACAAGCGCCGCATGATCCGACGTTTGCTCCGCCACAATCGGCAACCTTAACAGGGCAGCAGCCATGGCCAGCTGCCGTGCACAACCGCCGCTATCCACAAGAAGCAGGGCGTCGCAGGACGCCAGCGCCAGCGCTTCGTTGCTGCGCCCATCGTTCAGCGCGAGTACGTCTCGCTCATGGTCCCATGGCGAACGAAACGTAGTGTCTGTCAGCACAACGAATGCAAGACCTGCTACTCTTGACCGAAGCCGGCGAACCAGTGCCAGCGCCGGCTTTTGCTGCTCCAGTGTGCGACCACGCACGTCGAGCGCCAGACGAAGGCGAGTGGATGCATCGCGGACAAGCGGTCTCGGGAGCGTCCGTTCGGCGCCGTCATCGTTGCGCCACTCGTCCAGGCTGATGCCGAGACCAAGTTCAAATCGTTCAAAGCCATCAGCGGTTAAACCAGCGCCCTGCAACGCACTCGCTGCGCTGGGAGACATCGCGAATATGCGGGTCGCGCGCGCGGACAGGGCACGGGCAGCCAGCCCGGAAGGCTGGAATCGGTCGGCCAGCGCGACGGGAACGAAACGCTGTGCTGAAGACAAAAACCCAATATTGCCGCCGTGATACGAACAAATCACGGCACCTGTTCTTGCGAGTCGTGCTGCTTCAACGGCTGGCGGCAGAATCGTGTCGCCTACCACATGCACCACATGCGGTTCGAATTCGACCCACCGAGCTACCGCCACCGGTGCCCAAACCAGTGCCCCCGGGCCCGGCGAAACAGGAATCTCCTTCACCCCAACGGCCGAGAGAGTCGCGTCGCATGCTGCCAGAGATGCAGCAGTTCCGGGAGGGCCGACCACATCAAGCTGCATGCCGGCGGCCACGAACTGCTTCAGCGCATACGCCCACTCGCGCAGGAAGAAAGAGGTGTCCTCGACCATAAAGGCGAGGCGAAATCGGTCATCGGTCATGGTGCTGGCCAGTGGTGTGCGAAGAGCTGCGGGATTGCTCACCCCCGCACAAAAACTCAAGCCCCGGAGTTGGATCGCGATGCGACATCAGGCCCGGCGGCTCAGCCCCACCGAAGGCGAATCCGCGGGCATACAGGTACCGCCAGGCGATCGTGGCGATGGAAGAAGTCGAGTTCAAGCTGACCAATGCGGAGCCCCAGACGGACGTCGCGCAAGGCGATTCGGAAGGTGCGCAGGTGCAGGCCATCGGTCAATTCGACTTCGTTGGAGCGGAAGCGATACTGAGTCCAGAGGTCTTCGAGCAGCACACCGCGCCTTTGCAGAATGTGCACGACGGGGCTCATGAGCTCGGCCAGAATGTCACGATACTGTGTGTCGTCGGCGAACCCAAGCCAGTGGCGAGGGACTACCGAGGCGTCATCGTGGACACCCGCGCTGAACAGGGTCTGCCATGCCTGCATGAGGGCGGTCGAGAGGGCGTCCCGGGTATCGATCTCGGCCGGGCGTCGACGCGGGCGGTCGTACCCGAGTATGCGGCTTGAGCCGGCGGCCGTCGTGGTGACGGCATTCTCCAGGAGGCGCGAACGGCCAACGCCGCTCACAAAAATTCGCCTTGAAGAGTTCGGCACGGAGAGCGCCGCGGTGGCGACATCTCCATCACGCAGGTCATGACGAAGACTGCGCAGGGTTTTTACCTGCAGCTCACGCTCCGAGTGAGACGGGGTCACCAGCGCGGGTGCACTGCGACTCAGTACCCGGCACAGCGCCAGATCTCCGGCACCTACCCACGAAGTTCCGACGTCGTCCGAGACGACTACGGCTTCCAGGCCGAGCTGCTCTTGCAGGTGTGCACACTGAAATGCGAGCGCATCGGTGACCCTTTCGCTGCGCCGGTAACGCTTGTCCGACGATATGGTGCGGCCAAACTCGGTAATGACGGTGACTTCCATAATGGCGTTCATCCTGGGATGAGAGTGTGGTGGCAGGATAGAGGCCTCTGGCGATGCGTCAAAAAAGCCACGGTGGATCACCGTGACGCACGGGGTGACACGGTGCAGAAGTTGCGCGACGGATCGTGAAACCTGTATGCAGCCAACAAACAGCTCCCTGTGCGCACCTGAGTAGACCGTATGAATCATGCAGCCACTGCGACTCGCCTTCCTTTCGCGGTTCGACAGGCGTACGGCGTTGGGGCGTTTGGACTGGCGGTCGCCAACACGGCGATTTTATTCTTTCTTTTCAAATACCTGACCGATGTTGCGCTCATCTCTCCGGGGCTTGTGGGCGCCATGATGCTCACGGGCAAACTGTGGGATGCGTTCAGCGATCCACTCATTGGCCGACTGAGCGACCAGACGGCGGCAGCGGGCAGCTCAAGGCGCAACTGGCTGTTGATGGGAGCGCCTGTCTTTGGTGCGATGTTCGCGATGCTGTGGTGGGGGCCCGCGCTCAGCGGATACGCGAACGTGGGATACCATCTCGCCCTGCTGCTGATTTACTTCACGGCGTACACGGCGGTGCTGGTTCCTTATGGGGCGCTGACAATGTCGCTGACGCGCGACTACGATGACCGCACTCGCCTGAACACTGCGCGAATGGCGTGGTCGATGCTGGGCGGCATCGCCGTGGGCGTGCTTCTGCCTGGCATCGTCGCCTGGTCAGCTCAGGTGACCGCCTCGGGCGCACACGTCCCGGCGTGGCTGGCAGCCAATCAGGGCTGGCGGGCGGCCGCGCTTCTGGTGTGCACATTTGTCGCGGTTCCCCTGCTAATCACGGGCGCGCTGACCAGAGAACGGGTCACACTGCCGCCGGTGGCAGCGCAGGGTTCGATTGGGTTGCTCTGGAACAACCGACGATTCAGGCGCGTGGCGGTACTTTTCGCGACCAGTTGGACGACCATCGCGGTGGTGAGTGCGCTTGTTCCCTTCTATGTGCAGCACCGCATTCAGAGTGAAGAGAGCATTCCCCTGGTCTTCGCAGCCATCCAGCTAAGTGCGCTTGTATTTGTGCCTCTGGCTGGCTGGTTGTCGGAGGTGCTGGATAAACATATCGCTCTGGCGATCCTGTTGGCCACCTGGGCAGTTGCGATGATTCCCATGCTGCTGATGGGCCCGGGGGACATGACCGGCGTGTTGGTCTGCTGCATCCTTACCGGGCCCGGTGTGGCAGCGGCGCATGTCATTCCATGGTCCATGCTCCCCGATGCCCTGTCGTTGAGCAACGGCAACGATAGCGAGGGCCAGGCGGGGTTCTACTACGGCGCGATGACCCTGTGCGAGAAGCTGACCTCGGCGCTGGCCCTTCTGGTTCTGGGTGTGGTGCTGGAGTACGCCGGATACATACCGGGAGCGGCCACTCAGTCCGAGTCAGCGGTCACGACAGTCGCCTGGTTGATTGGACCGTTTCCGACCGTGATTCTGGGGTGCGTTGCGGTGATGGCCTGGCGAAAGCCGCCGGCCACACGTCAGGAGTTTCACACCGCCGAGCACGCAGCAGGCCCCCAGATCATCCCGTGAAAACAAAGACATACTCTATATATCGTGCGCTGTCGGTAGCGCTGCTGCTGCCCGGCTGCGTAACTGCGGGTGTAGCCGACGAGGCATCCAACTCGGAAGTCACGCCGATCACACCGACCGCGATTGTTACAGAAACGCCTACCCCTGACGTCACGGACCCGCACCCCGTGACGCCGGATCATCGGGACCCCTGTGCCCCATTCGTGCTGGGCCTTCCACCGCTTGACCAGCCAGCACCAGCGTCAGACTCGGCGGGCGTTCAGCAGGTGGCGTGGCTCTTGAGATCTGTCGAGGCAGATGGGGTAAACCGTGCTGCGGAATGGCTGGACACCTGGCCACGCACAGAATCGGGCTGGGCCGCGCGACTCGCCGTGTTGCGTACGATGAACCCCGGGACCGCCCTGGATGCGGTGATACCCAATGCATCTGATCGCAGGGCGCTCACCGACTACGTACTGGCGCGGCTGGCGAACACCTCAGGAGCGGAGTGCACGCGCGATGCGATTGCCTGGACACGCCTGCTGGTGTGGCCGCTGGGAAGCACCCGAACCGACGACACACCACTTGGCGCCACGCTGGACCAGGCCATCCAGACCTGTTTCGAGGTCTGTGGCCACTCGGCACAGGGCCGGGCTGAGCTGGTGACCGGGTTGCATCAGACCGCCAGAATACTGGAATTGCAGGCTGGGCCTGATGCCCGGCTTGCATTGCTGAGAGCGCTGCAGAACGTCATCGCCATCCGATTCGCAGCCGCAACAGAATGGACGGATTCGGTAGATGTGCAGCTACTGCATGCGCTCGCCGGCATGCTGCCCGACGGTTGTCACCCCGAAGTATCGTTGAACGGGCAGGCGCCGGATACGCTGGACGCGATCGCACAGTCCCTGATGACGTTGACACCTGCATCGGACGCGACGACGGGCGAACTGTACGCGCTGGCGCCTTCGATCGCGCTGGCGCTTCGCCTGATGGCCGGAACGACCGAGAGAGAGTCGATCGCGGTATGGGCAGCCCTCGCTGTCGAACGCGGCATGGACGCCAACAGTGCCGCAGTGTCGGCAAGACGCCTGCAGGCGGCTCTGGACGCCGCGCGGGAGAACCGTGCACTGACAGAGGCAGGCGCGGAGTTATTCCACCCGGCGCTCCCGCCCACAGACCGTCAGGAGCGGATGATTCTGGATGCCATCCGACTGTGGGAGCTGGCTCGTTCTGGAAGTTGCGCCGAATCACCCGGTTGGCTTGATTCCTCGAACGATCCGCTGGTGCAGCTGCTCCGCGACTTCGTCTGGGGGCTCTCCGCCTGTCGCGACCACGTGCGCCCCTGGCATCCCCTGATCACCACGACTCCTGACCTGCAATGCCACTTTGTCGCAGGCTCTGCAGGCGCGCGGCTGACCGACTCCCCGACGGCATCACTGACGGTCGTGTACCACGAGACATCAGGCGAGACGCCATCGAATACCACCGCAAGCGTGCCGCCGTCGCCGGTGCGTCTGGCGTGGGTACCGCAGACTGGCGCGGCATGTCGGGTAGCGACCTCTGCGGGGAGCAACCTGGAGCCTTACACCCTGTGGGCGCCCATCATGGAACCCCGCTCACTGGGAGCCACCGACGGCGTCGCGCTTGGGCGAGAATCCGAGCGATGGCTTCGCAGGGCGTACCTGATTCAGTACGGGAGCTTCGAGACGCTCGGAGGTGGTGGCACGGCGCTGGCTCACGCCGCACGCAGCGCGATCGAAATCCCCGGCGCAGCGCAGGTACAACGATTGATTGAAGTGGGGCTTCCGCTGACCGCGCTGCAGGTTGACCGAGCCCGGGTTCAGCTTGCAGCGCTGACTGGCGCGGGTTCCGGTGAAGAACCGGTGCCATGGAATCTGCGCCGAGCCGATGTCCCGCAGATGTTCAATGGTGTCGAGATAGACGAGGGGATTCCGCTCGCTTACGTCTCCTTCATGAACGGCCTGGCGCTTGACCCGAGCGGCTATGCACCAGAAGCTGCGGTAGATGCCTGTCGCGCGCTGGCCGGCGCGGGATTTACGGCGGAAGCCAACGGTGTACCGACTTTGTTCTGCGACTCCGCTTCCACAGCAGCCGATTTCTCGGCCTGCCTGCGGGTGGCCATGCTGTGCAACGATGAACAGCCTCTGTTCGGACCCGATGCCGTGCACCTGCTGCTGCAGGCGCTCCGTCTGGCTGTGGGCGTGGGACAGATCGACGAGTCGGTCGTGGCAGCCGTCGCGCGGGTCATCGAGACGCAGAGTGGATTTCTGCCCGGCTCCTTGCTGGTTGAGCTGCACGCCCGTCTGGTTGAGGCGCGCTGGACGCAGCGAGATTTTGGCGCGCTTGCGCGCGATGCAGCCGCCACGCGTGCGCTGTTTGAGCGCGCGGCGGGCGACGCGCGCGACTGGGCCCGTGTGTACGGCACGCTGGAGCTGCTGGCTGGGGTCGCATCAGGACTCGCGGTCGATACCGCACGACTTCGAGCGTGGATGCCCGCTGAACAGGATTCCGCCCTGTTCACCCTGATCAGTACACTGGAGCAGTCCGGTGATTCAGCGTCCACAAGGCAGGCTGCGGTGGAGCTCATGCAGACGTTTCTGGCAACACGCGACACGTTTTCACCCACGCTGTGAGCGAATGCGGCCTTCGTCTGCCCTGGCCCTGTTCACGTACCGCTCCATCTGACCAACCGCTCCTGTTCAGGGCAACACTGCGGGGGATGCAGGCGCACGGGGACGCCACGAGTGGCCAGGTCCCCGTTCTGGCAGGCAGAGAGCGTGCTGGTGGAGCGCGTGGTTTCACACAGCGCGCGCCGCAGATCATTGAGAAAGATCAGGCATGTAGGCACTGGGGCGCCCCATTTCTGTTCAAACGATCGACAGAAACGACCAAAACCTGTTCACATTCACTTGACGGCTACCCGAAACCTGTTCATAACGCCACCCATCGGTTCATGAACAGGTGCATAGCGAGGTACGACGATGAATGAGAACGAGTTGGTAGCGAGACTTCGACAGCGCGACCCCCGTGCTCTTCAATACTTTCATACGCAGTATCACGACCGCATTTTCGCCGTCGCCCGCCGACTCGTGCGAGACGACTGGGATGCCGAAGAGGTTGTTCAGGATGTGTACTGGACAGTTCATCGCAAGATTGACCTGTTCAATGGCACCTCCGCTTTCTGGAGCTGGTGTTTTCGGGTGACCGAGAACGCGGCCAAGATGAAAATTCGAAAGTACAAGCGCTACCCTACGCCGGTAGAGAACGACACGCTCGCTGCCCTGAGTCATGACTCTTCGCCTGACGACCTGGGCAGTCGCCCAGACCGTCAGCTGGCGTACAAGGAGACGCTGGCATCGATCGAGGACTTCCTTGCCTCGAGCGATGAGATGAACCGTCAGGTCTACATGCTGATGGATGTCGTCGGCATGGAGAAGGAAGAAGTGGCCGAAAAGCTTGACCTCACCATACCGGCCCTCAAGGCCCGACTGCATCGCATCCGATATGCACTTCGTGAGCATCTCGGCAGCGCGGCCTGAATCTAACCGCTGTGAATCACAGTTTACATGGCGGACCGTTGAGGTTGTCGAATTCGCCCTTCCACGCGTCTGGGTCGCCACACGCGTGAACCAGCGCCACGATCGACTATGAATCAGGAAAACGAGCTCGAGAACGGTTTATCGATTGGAGCTGTCTCACGCGAGACAGGGGTCCCGATCGAAACGCTTCGTACGTGGGAACGTCGATACGGTGTGCCGGATCCCATTCGAACCCCGTCCGGTCATCGTGTGTACTCTCCGGACACGCTGCCTCACATTCGGTTGATCGCCGAGGCCATCGCACGGGGAGACCGGGCGTCTCGGGCGTGCACGCTTCCCCTCGACGAGCTGGAATCCCGTGTGAATTTCCTGCGGCAGCAGGACGATGCGCGGCGCGAGCAGGAATCCTCACGACAGGGCGAGGCGTCGGGTGTTCGCGGCATGCTGGACTTTGCACCTGCGTCTGATCCGAGTCAGGAAGACGTCGCTCGGTCGTGGGTGGAGTTTGCCCGCAACCTCGATGGCGACTCGCTGGATACCGCTTTCCGAAGTGACTGGGCGTCTCTGGGAGCGCTTCGGTTTTTGTCTGAGCGCGTG
>JAGWVZ010000111.1 GCA_018970625.1 Myxococcales bacterium
CGAGACCACCGCCGCACACCTCGACGGCCGGCTCGTCGCACGCGGGGTCGGTCAGGCACGCAGAATCGGCGCAATCCACGGGCCCGTTGCCGTCGTCGTCGACGCCGTTCGCACAGAGCTCAACGGGTTCGGGGCACAGTGGGTTGCCGTCACAGTCGGGATCGGCACAGTCGACCAGCCCATCCCCATCGTCGTCGTCACCGCTACCACAATCTTCGGGCAGGGGCGCGTCTGCACATGCACGACCGGGGGGAACACACACCGTGTTGCCCACACACGACCAGCCTTCCGGACACACACCGTCTTCGCAGGTCGGAAGGCACACGCGACCATCCGAGAGCTCGACGCACGAAGAACCGGCAAAGGCGCAGTCGTTAGGCGTGTCACAAGCCTCGCACGTGCGGGCACCCTCCAGTCGACACAAGGCGCTGCAGCCGTCGCCGTCCTCCGGGTTGCCGTCGTCACATTCTTCAGACGGATCAACCGTACCGTCGCCGCACGCGCTCAAGACTTCCGGCGCCACATCCGCGGTCGTGTCGGTTGCGTCATCGGGACGGCTGCCGCTGTCGATGATGCGCCCGGCATCTGCGACCGGGTCCAGCTCGCGTCCGCCCGTGTCGCGCCCCGTCTCAATCTCAGGCGCGCCTCCCGGCGTGGCCACCGCGCAGGCAGCCAACCCCAGACTCCAGAAGCCGAGCGCGAACCGCCGCATACCGGTAGCGCGCGCAGGCGAAGGAATCGATCGCTTGACGTCGTTCATCGGGTCGCCTCCAGATTCAATCCACCGGGATACGCATACGAAACGTCGCAATCATAACCGTACGCCGACAGACCGACCGGCTGCGTCGCGGTCACGCGGTGGGAGACGCCCCCTGCGACGGCTGGGCGATACAAGGCCCACGCCCCAAGCAGCTCTGCATCTTCAAAGGGCAGCACAGTGTCGTCCAGGGTCACACTGGCGTCACGCGGTGCCACGATGGTCAGGTAATCTTCAGCATACCCATCGGGAGTCAGCACCACATAGTTGCTCAGGTACTGGTTCACCGGAACACTCAGCAGAAAAGCAGGATCACCAATGCCAGAACGACCGTTGCAGGTCGTCGGGATCGCGCACAACGCCGCACCGCTCGCGCAGCGGCCATCGATGCAGCGATATTCCGGGCCTTGTACCGCACAATCTGCGTCTGTTCCGCATGAACCCACCGTGATGGTCACACTCCGGTTGCAGCCATTGGCGATACCCGGGTAAGCGGACCCCACCATGTACTGACCCACCTGAATCGGACGATCCGCCGTCACGAGAAAGCTCTCGCGTACCACCACCTCTACCACTTCACCACGGTCCAGCGTAACCCCGTCGACGCCAGACACTGGTGGTGTTGTGCGGACCACGGTACCATCCTCGGCGGCCATCACGCGCCACACATCAGGCTCGGTACCGCGGCGGGCAAAGGAGGCGGCCACAAAGGATGTACCCCACGTATCGACCGGGTACATCTGTTGTTCCAGATGGTCGCAGTACTCGTTGTCAATCGGCACATTGCCGCACTCAGAGCCTGCAAAAACCCCCACCGGACGGTCGGATACCACCTCCATGCCCGAAAAATCTGCGCCGGCCACCCGCGATGTGAACGACAACACCTGTCCACGCTGCAACTCAAAAGTGCTCGCCACCCCGGGTACGAGCGCTGCCGGCACACCACTCGGGCCTGGTTCAGAAGCTACCGGAGACGTCACGGTGACCCGCGTTCGACCTTCCGTAGCGGCCACAATGGCTACAAAACCCTTCAGCGGGAGCGTACCTGACACGCGCGTCGGCCAGCCCATCACCAGATACTCGGTTCCCAGACTGCTGACGGGCAACAGCAGGGAGGCGTCGTTCGAGAACGCCCCCACGTTGTTCTGCGGATTGAACTGATGCACCGTCACCGGCGCCGTCGCTTCGACACGAAAGCTGTTCGATGACAGCGAAGAGTCGTCCACGTCCTGCCGAGGCAACGGAATCACCACGATACCGCCAACAGCGACCGAGTCGCGCGCCACTTCGGCACCGGCTCCGTCGTAGATGGTGACGTCCACCGAGGCTGCGGCCGTGTTCGACACCGTAACCGCAAACTGCTGAGACGCCGCCGAAGGCAAACAGACACCGCCGCCGCAGGTGCGGCCGGTCCCGCAATCACTGTCCACGACGCACGGCTCGGCGATATTGTCGAGGTCAAGCGCATAGAACCCGCAACCGACGTAGGTCTTGCCATTGCCAGCACACGCGCTCACGCAGGCACCATCCGAGCAGGCGAATTCGCACGACTCCTCGACGGTCTCTGTTCTCCCATCAGGGCTGCACGCCAGCACTTCGTTCCCACGACAGCGCCGTTCGCCTTCGTCGCAGATGCGGTCCGTGCACTCGCCGTTGCGGCACTGCGGTTGTTCCGCCGGACAAGGCCGGGGTTCGCCACCGTCCCCGGTAGCGTTACAGATGAGCAGCGCGGTCGTGGAGCTGCACTGAATCACCTCGCCCGGCGTACATTCGTCCGTAGATGGGATCGTGCACTCTCCAGCCACGCAGACCTCTCCCGGATCGCAAGGCAAAAGCACGAAACCAGCGCCGTCGGCCGCACACTCAGCCGCAAACTCCGGTGCCTCGCAGGTGCGCGTGCCGGGCGTACACACCTGATCAGGGTCCTCCGGGGTATCGCCTTGCCCTTCAGCATCTTCGTTCTGGTCAGGCCGCGTGCGACCGCTATCGACACATCGTGGACCCTCGCACTCCGAATCTTCGGTCTGACCCTCAGGAGACGAGCTGCAGCTGCCCAGCGCGAGCGCGAGCAGCGCTGTCGCGAACCCAGCCCCTGCAGCGACGAGTGCCTGAGCGTTCCCCGTCTTCTTCCGGGTGTGGCGTCCTGAATGCACGACTTACTCCGTCACGTAGTTTTCACAGGTGGTGGCGATGCCGTCCACGGCGGCTGCCAGACAGTCTGAGTACGAGCTCAGACAAACGCTGCAGAAGTGACCCTGATCACCCCAGCTGTCCAGAAAGGTGCGGAGCAGTGGTGCCGGGTCGCCTCCCAGACACACCGGTATGGCCTGATCCCGGTCACTGAAGATGCCGAGCGTGTAAATGGCGTCGGCTCGACCTCCCTTGGCGGCCAGCAACCGCGTGCGCCAGGTGTCGGGCGTGCCCGCACTGCCACCCTCGGGTTCATCGGTGATGTAGGTGACCACGAGGATCGCGTCGTTACGAAGGAACCCTTCGTTACAGCCGCCCAACGCGCTCAACGGCGGATTCACGGCGTTCCCCATGGCCTGCATCACCCGCTCGTTGCCGTCGCCTGCCGCGCCCACATTGGCCATGCAGGCGAACGTGGCAGCCAGCCCGGACACACCGCTCCCTATCCACCGGAAAGCGCCCGAAAAGCACGTCTCGTATGCGCCCGAGTACACACGACCCGCGCCCAGCGTCTGGTCGCACGCCGACAAAGGCGGCGGTTCGGGCGTATCGCACGCGGGCGCGCCATTGCAGGTCGTGGTGGGCCCCCAGGCCGGGTCGGCGCAGATCGCTTCACAGCAGGAAGGTGCCGGCGAACACGTGCACGACCGAACCCCGTTGATAGACGAGCAGCCTGACGACGAACCGCCGCCGGTCAGCCCGCTCTCGTCCGAGTCCACCACCATGATGTGGAAGTCGCCGGTCGGCGCGCTTCGCTCAATCGCCGCCAGGAATCCGGGCACGCTGGCAGCCAGCGCGGCCTGCTCATCCGACATCGAGCCCGAGTTGTCGATGACAAACAAAAAGTCGATTCCGCGGCACCCCGTGCTCTCGGGAACCGGAGGAATATAACCTTCCGCCTCGTCCACATCTCCGTCGCAGTCGTCGTCGACGCCTGCAACAACCTCCACCGCACCCGGCCACACCGACGCGCTGCTATCATCACAGTCCAGGTCGCTGCACCAACCGTCGGCGTCGGCATCGGTCAGGCCGGCGCCCACGCAGTTCGGGGGCACGGACGGGTCGTCCAGTACCTCGCAGCGCTTCTCGTCAAGCCGTGACGTGATATCAAAAATGCGCTCCCGAAGCTCTTCGCCGTCCGTGGCCAGCAGGGGCTCAGCAAACCCCGTCCCGCCAGCCTGCGCAATCGCGGCAAGCTGACGACTGCCCTCGGCATAACCAAAGCCAATGGGGTAGGTCTGAATATTCCACTCCGTGCGCAGCTCGGCTACCGCCCTGCCCAGTGTGCCCGGTACGATTTCGGGAGCATGCGGAGCCAGGCACGTGTCCTCGCCGTCCGAAATCAGCACCACATATCGCGGCTGATCCAGGTCGGTCCGAAAGCTGCCGATATCGAGCGTCGTCAGGCTCTCGAACGCATTCACCAGCGGAGTCAGCACCAGATCCAGCCGGCCCGCCCCCGCTGCCAGACCGCGCGTCAACAGAAAATCGTTGATCTCGGTGGCTGTCGCACCCGGCGCAAAGTCAAAACCATCTGCGAACGAAGCCGCACAGCCGCCATTACTTGCACACCCAGGGGCTTCGCAGGTGACGGGCGTGTCCGGAAACGTCTTCAGACCGTACGAAATATCGGGAAACTCGGCCATTACGTCGGCGATCGCTGCGCGCGCCAGCTGCCAACGCGTCAGCCCTCCAATCTCGTTCAGCGCCATACTGCCAGACGCATCCAGCAAAAACAAAATCTGCGTCGGGTTCTGACATTCACACGTCAGCGTCTCCGAATCACACGTCTGCTCGGCGTTGCAGGTCGTGATCTCCCAACCCGTACCGTCATCCCGGCATCGACCCAGTGACTGTGGGTCAAGGCACGCCTGGTCACCCGGCTCGCACGTCAACGGGGCACAGACGCCTCCGCTGCACACCGTGTCGGCATCGCACAGCGTGTAGAACCATCGGCCCTGTTCGCAGCGGCGCGAAAGGGCGCCATCCACACACTCGGATGGCTGCCCTTCCGCACACTCTGTTGTGTCCCCTGTGGCGTCCTCTGCGCAACTCTCCCCGACACAACCGCTGCCATCGGACGACGCGGTGTCCCCTGTGTCCGCGTCGTTTTGCCCGACCTCTGCGTCGACGGCCTCGTCGGGCTCCACCGCTACGTCGACATCCTCCGACGTGTCTGCCCGATCGCGATCCGGCCCAGAGACATCACGCCCCGAGACAGGATCTGTCCCCTCCGGTTCACTGTCGCAACCCGACAGCATACTCATCAGGCAAAGCGCCCGAACCGTCCACCGCCCTGTGCTCCAGCTCGTACAGGTCTTTCTCGTAGGGGTCGTCATCGCTCACTCGCTGCACAAAAGTCCACACTCCACTCTAGCAGTCATCTAACCGCAGCATGCTGAAAGGATGCTGAAAGGAAACGTCCGCTACGACTGCTCGGCCAGCGTAACGAAGGCCTCCAGGCGGTAGCCGGCCTCGTCGCATACCAGCGCCCCCTCGAGTCCAAGCTTTCGCAACATGTGAATCGCCGCGTACACGCGATTCTGCGCAGGACGAGGAAGAATTCGCTCGCCTGGCCAGCCGATGGCGATCAGGTCATCGGTGGTAACACCCGCCTCGTGCTGTCCGGTCGAATGACGCGCCAGAAGATGAAGGATCCGCGCCACCGAGCGTCGACGCGCCAGATCGACACGCTCCCCGTCGCCAAGGCGAAACCAGCGTCCTTCGGGTCCCACCGTCAGCGTCTGCGTTGCCCGGGGTGTGGTCGCGTCCGTCATCGCGCGAATGCGTAACGCGGTCCTATGAAAAAGTGACCGCCAGGCGTCGGCATGAGTCTGGGAGTTTCGCTGCGTAAAGATCCCCACCAGGCCGGTCGCGGACGGGTCATCCGACCGCTCTCTCGCGCGCGACAACCAGTACTCCCGCAAAGGGCGCTGACTGGATCGCAGCGCCGCTTCCGAGCGAAAGGCGGCGTAGATGCTTACCAGACGCTCCTCGGATAGCAGCTCCAGCAAGGTCAGGCCCCGATCCAGCCGCTCTTCCGCCGCCAACGCATCGCCTTGCTCCAGCGCAAGCACACCCGACTGACACACCGCGATCGCCTCGGTGCGCCGGACTCCCGTCCCCGCAACACGGATCGACTCGTGGTAGTGCCACTCCGCTGTGTCCCAGTCACCCAGGTCCTGATACACATAACCCAAGGTCAGATGAATGCTGTCCACACCCAGCAGGTTGCGCTTCTCCTCGTGCACCTGCAGCGCAAACGCCAAATCGTCCAGTGCCTCACTGTGATGAGACATCATGGCGTGCACAAATCCCCTCAACTGTCGCACCCGCGCCTCGGCGAGGCGATCCGGGTGCTCATGAACACAACGCGCAGCCCGGTCGAGCCACTGATGCGCAGCCCGGATATCCAGCCTCTGAATATGGGCCGAGGCCAGTATCCGGTAAGCGCGACCTTCCTCGATGCGATCATGAATCTCATAGAAAAAACCCGCTGCCTGCTCCAGATCGGCCATCGGCTGCACCCAGCCTCCGCGCAACGCTCCAACGAGCCCGCGTGCTGCGAATGCCGGTCCCAACGCGCGACTGTCACCTGTTCGACCCGCGAGATCCAGTGCCTCATTCGACAGCGTCTCTCCCAGCGATACCTCGCCACATAACGCCGATACAAGTCCCAGCAGGCTGAGCGCCCGCGCCCGTAGCGACTCCATCCCTTCGCCTTCTGCCAGCGCCAGAGCTCGACTCGCCGCGTCGCGGGCCCGGTTAAGGCGATTCAGCTCCCGCATCACACGGCCGAGGGCCAGCCACGCCGTCGTGCGACAGGCCGTCGTGCTGCCAGCGTGGTTGCCAATCCGCGTCAACGCGCGGTCCAGACCCTCAATGTCAGGGATGATCCACCAGCACAATCGGTCGGCCAGCGACACCACGTCATCTGCAGCGTCGTCCGCGAACTCTTCAAACAGCGACAACAGCGTAACCCGACCGATTCCCAGATTCTCCGGGGTGCCACTCGACGCCGATGGTACTCCGGTCGCGCTCGAGCGACTCGCCACGATGCGCAGCGCGAGACGACGTACCGTACGAGGTTCGATGCGCGGAGAGGCCCTGCGACAAGCCCCTTCGAGCACAAATCGAAAAAGAAAGAACCACGGACGGCCGTCGGCGCTCTCGTGCGCCTCCACCAGACAGTGCTCTCGCAACACCCGCAGCGCCGTGCCCGGAGACCCAATCCCACACACCCGGAGCAGCTCAAAGGCCAGCGCCGCGTCGAACGCGCCCCCGACCAGCGCCAGCACCCACAGCGCATCGCGTGACTCCTCGTCGAGACGTTCCCACGAAGCCTCCAGCGCCTGGTCCAGCGAATGGTGACCGTCCGCCGTGCCACCGTGTCGCGATGCCTCCAGTGCGTACACGCTCCTGAGCCCATCCACGAGCGCGCTGCACGACAACGCAGGCAAATGCGACGCCGCCAGCACCAACGCCAGCGGACACCCATCCAGCAGCTCCAACAACGGCTGCACACGCTCCAGACGCAGCTCCTCGCGATTCCCTCGCCGAGTGCTCTCGCCTGAAATCAGCTCAAAGGACGCCGCCTGGCTCAATGGCGTCAGGCGCACCGTCTCAACGTTTGAATACGACACCGCCCGTCGAGACGTTACCAGCACCCGACTCCGACCGACCGCCGTCTGCGCGGCCAGCTTCGCCACCTGCGCAACGCTCCAGTCCCACGCACCATCCAGCACGATCAGCCACTCTGTCTCTGCCTCGGCGCCCTCCGCAGCAACCGGTTCGGGCGCAACCAGGACGCGGTCGCCCGGTTCGTCGTCGCTGTACAAGTCGGCGCTCAACGCATCCACCCAGCGACACCGGCGACTCGCCGCACGGCACCACTGCCGTGCCACCTCGCGCGCCACCGACGTCTTGCCAATACCCGGCCCCCCCGTCACCAGAAGCACCACCTCCGACGGCTCCAACGCCCGCACGAGATACCCGATCTCTTCGGACCGACCGACCGGCGTCGGAACTTCATCGAAACCTGCCATTTCGTTTCCCAGTTTCACGCCTCGTACCCTGACTGCGCATGTGACTGTCTTCGGGTATGGCATGCAACTGCATCACCACACCGCCTCTATCTTGTCGCCTCACTGCCCCGCGGACGCAAGAACCCAGCTTTTCAGAAGGCCTAAATGAAGCAATCCTTCAGGGCGGCGGCACGCTTCATGCCCCGCGCCAGATCGAACCCGCGCCCACGCAGACCCGAACGTCCAATCAGAAGTGTCAGTAACGACATGCAGCTGCGTCCTACTCTGCGGGCAGATCGACATCGGCGTCCATCACCACCCCGCAGCGCTCTCGAAGCGCTGCCGCCCGGTGGTCGGACCATGGTGAGGCGATCTGCCGCCCTGTACCCTTTGTGCCCGGGAGCTACCGATGACAACTCGCGACTCGTTACAGATTCTGAATGAGACTTTCTTCGGCCGCTCGGCCCCGCACCATGCACAAATGCTCTTCCGCGAGTGCATGGATGCCCTGGGCGACGACGGCATCATCGCCTGGTATCCCAGCACCCATAACGACGCGCACGCCGTCATTGAGCTGGGTCCGGCCAGACGGCAGCTGCACGGGTTTCGGCACCGCCCGACCCTGATCATTCACACGTCGCTGCCTGTGAGGTTGCACTGCCACCACACCGACTATCACACCTCGATTCGAGCCGAAGAGCACGCGCGGTTCCCAGTGGGTGAAGAGCTGCGCGCCTATGTCAAAGATGCATTCTTTGATGACCGCAGGCCAGGCGAACCATCCCGGGGCAGCCTTGAGTTCGTGAAGGGCACATCCCTGCGGTTTGGCGAGTCTACGCAGTGGGTCATGAACCTGGAGCTATCCAACTGGGACTTCTTCCTGAACGTGGTCGCCAAGCGGGGTGTCCGATTCCACACGCTGATCCGTGTGCGTGAAGGCAGTGGCCTTGGAGGCTGCAGTTTCTCCACCAGCTACTTCTTTCCGTGGCTTTACTGGGCCGGCTGTCGTGAGGTCATCACCGACGACATTGTCTGGGCCGATCAGGAGCAACACGAGAGGGTCTGTGGCTGGATGGCCGAGCGTGGCCAGACGACCACGCCACCCCGGTTCCGCTTTACACCCACCGGCGAGGCCTTCGCGTGGTCTGAGCTCGAGGTCTCTCCATGGAAGCTCGAGC
>JAGWVZ010000112.1 GCA_018970625.1 Myxococcales bacterium
TCGCGGGAATGGAGGGCGCGATGGAGTTCTCGTTCCCCGTCGAAGTCGCCGCTCCGCTCGAGTTTGAGGTCGATACATCGACCTATGATCGCGACGCTCACTCGTTCGTGATGCGCATGAATCAGCCCGCCGGCCACGTGGATATTCTGGTGCGCGGAGATCGGGGGGAAGTGCTCGCTCAGCGAACGGTCACCTTCGCCGGACAGGCCGCGAACACGCCGCTGCCCGTGCAGTGGTCGCAGGGCCCGGGTAATGTCATGACCATCGAGGTGACCGCCCATTCGACCGACGGCGTCTGGGCGTCGCGACGCTACATTCCCTGGTACGCCGAGTTCGAGCCGGTCTACATCAACTTTGCAACGGGCAGCGCAGAGGTGCCCGAGAGTGACTTTGCGATGCTGCGCGAGCGCCTGGCCGAGCTGGTGGAAACGGCCACACGCGTCAGCGAGCACATTGAAGTGCAGCTGTACGTCGCCGGTTACACGGATACCGTGGGTGCTCCCGCCGACAATCAGCGACTCAGCGAAGCGCGAGCTCAGTCGATCGGACGATGGGTGCAGGCGCAAGGATGGTCACTTCCCGTTTCTTATCAGGGGTTTGGCGAGGACGTACTCGCGGTCGATACGGCCGATAATGTCGACGAATCCCGAAATCGACGAGCCCTCTTCATCCTGGGCACCGCTGACTCTCCCACCAGCGTCGATGTTCCCCGTAACCGCTGGCGGCGCTTGAACCCCTGACGCCCTGTCAGACAGCAGGACTTCGTTGGGCCACCCCTGAACCACAAGGGGAAGAGACGCCTTTTTGAATGCACGGCGTGCAAGACGCGTCTGTGAACCCGTGCTACTGTGAGGGGCACTCTTCCACGCGTCACTCAGGGTGTGATCCATGAATCATTTGTTTATCCGGCACGCTGTACCTGTGTGCGCGGTGGCGGCTGCACTTGTGTATGCACCGCTCTCGCAGGCTTCACCCTTGCCGCAATCGGATGCGGCCGTGCCGGCGGTGGAGACGGGGTCTCCGATGCGGGTTGCGCAGAACTCGCTCGTCGCTCGAGCAGGTGCCAACTCTGGTGAGCTGGCTGCCGGCGACGCACAGCTGAGTACCGGGGAGTATCAGGACACCTGGGAGTTCACGGTCACGCAGGCGGGCAGCGCTGTATTCAGCCTCTCCTCGGCGGATTTCGATACGTACCTGATGGTGCGGGGCCCCGGCGGACTAACGCTCGACAACGACGATCGGGTGCCGGGTGACCTGAACAGCGAGCTCGCGGTCCAGTTTCCCATGGCCGGTACCTATCAGGTGATTGTTACGTCGTATCAGCCCGGCGAAGTCGGTCGTTATAATCTGCAGGTTTCTGCCGGAACCAGCGGTACGTCCGCCAGTCCGACCACGCAGGGGCGCACGGTCAGCGGTGGAGCCATCGCGGCGGGACAGACGGTGAACGGCACGCTCGGGCCCGGCGACACCACCCTGAATTCGGGTGAGTTCACCGAGACGTGGCTCTACACCGGCAGCGCAGGCGAGCTGTTGACCGTACATCTGGACTCATCGGAGTTCGACCCGTACCTGATGATCCGGGGGCCAGCGGGCTTTACTCAGGATAACGATGATCGGGATTCCGGCATCAACCTGAACTCAACGCTTGCCGTGACACTGCCTACGGCAGGCGAGTATCGGATCATCGCCACCACCTACCAGCCCGGCGAACAGGGCGATTACACGCTTCAGGTGGCGGGTACTCCGGGCACGCCCACGGCGTCGAACAACCAGCTCCGTTCGGGCGCGACGCTGCAGGGTGACCTGAGTACTTCGGACGGGATGCTCGCGGGCCGACAGTTCTTTGACGTGTACACGTTCCGCGGTACGGCATCCGAGCGGGCGCTCGTCAGCGCCGGTGCGTCCGGCTTTCCCGTCATGCTGCGGGTCATCGAGCCCGGAGGGCAGGAGCACGTGTCACAGGCCACCGCCTCGGGCGGTCGCGCAGAAATCGCCATCGTGCTGCCTTCCAATGGGGAGTACACCGTGCATGTGTCCAGCCAGTCCGCTGGTTCGACCGGCCCCTACACGGTAGGCCTTGTCACGGCGGATACCTCCCATGTCACCCCAGCCCCGGGCACGAGCGCACCTGCCAGCGGCGACCTGGTAGCCGACGTCCCGGTGAACGGGTCGCTCGCAGCGGGTGACAGTCAGCTTTCCACCGGCGAATTCTACGACGTGTTCGACATTCCGGGCGTCGCTGGTCAGATCGTCACCTTTGAGATGACGTCTCAGGCGATCGACCCCTATCTGTTCATCCGCGGCCCCGGTAACTTCGCGCTCGATAACGACGACGGTACCGGGTTTGGTTTGAATAGCCGGCTGCAGGTCACCTTCCCCCAGAACGGGACCTATTCCCTGACCGCCACATCGTACGCAGCCAACGAAGTGGGCGCCTATTCGCTGGTCATGCGAGCCGGCTCCATGGCACAAAATGCAGCGACAGGGCGTGTGTATGCTGTGCTGGGTGGCATTACGAACTATACCACGGCGTCCCGACTGGAAGGCTGTGCCGAAGACGCCACCTCCCTGTTCACTACGTTGCAGCAGAGTGGCCTGCTGGCTCCACAGTCGGTCGTCCTCACCGATAATGCGCTCACCCGGGATGCGCTCCGCCGGGCTTTTCAGTCCGTCGGTGCCGCCATGTCGCCCGACGATGTGTTTGTGTTCTTTTACTCGGGTCATGGAAACCAGATCAGCGGCAGCGAGTTCGACGGAAACGACGAAACACTGGTGCTCTACGACGGGGAATTCCGTGATGATGAAATGGCTGACCTGTTTGACCTCATCCCCGGCCGCGTCGCCATCATCGCGCTGGACTCCTGCTTTTCGGGTGGATTTGCGCGTGACGTGATCTCGGAACCCGGCCGCATGGGCATCTTCTCGTCCGAAGAAGACGTCACGTCGAACGTGGCCGTACGATTCGCCGCCGGTGGATTTCTCTCGTACTTCTTTCGGAACGGCATCGGCGGCGCGGCCGATATCGACCCGGTCGATGGCGCCATTACCGCTGGTGAGCTGGCCCAGTATCTGCGGCAGCAGTGGGCCCAACACATGCTCAATGAGCGCACCGAGACCTCGTCGGCCGAGAACGCCTGGCAAAATCTGGTCATCGACCGCGGCAGCGTAAAAGTCAGCGATGTGATCATGTACAACCCCTGAAAACCGCGATACACCCCGGCACGGTCTTCCTCATCGCCGTGGTTGCCCGCAGCTGTCTCTCTGCGAAATCCGCTCGGCAGGCTCTCTCGGACATGCAGCGCTCCACCCATCAGCTTGTGACGCCCACTCTCCTGAATGGTGCGGCGTTAGCGCTCCTGCTGGCGACCTTCGTCAGCTCGGGTTTCTTTGCGGATCTCTGGGAGACACCACCCAACTCTTTCGGCGTGCCGCCCGCACCGCCCGAGGAAGGTTCCAGCTTGCCCGCCGAAGAAGAAACCGCCGCCGAGCCGATGGACGACGGCTCACAGGGCGATGCTGACCCCGGGCAGGGTGCTGTGCCTCCGAACGAGGTCGGCGCTGGCGTTCCCGATGACCTGCCTCCCCAGACCGCCGACCCTGCCGAAGAGCCGTCCTTAGAGGCATCCGCCCCGACTGCACCCGGGGTAGCTCCTGACCCTCTGGCCGAGCTGGTCCCCACGTCCGAGCTCAACGCAGCTCCGCAGCCGGATACGCTGCAAGAACCAGCTGCCGCCCGGGTGGTACCTGTCAGCCCTGTCGCAGAGCCCGCACCACAGGGAGAATGCGCGTTCCGGGCCAATGACATCGAGCTCGGTCGGGCCGTTCGACGTCGACGGGTGGCTCGTGTCGAGCAGCCGTTTGTGTCCGATGGGCAACCCGTTTTCGCCTGGGCCGACCTGCACAATCGGGATGAGGCCATTACCGTCGCTCGCGTGCGCTGGGCTCATGTCGCCACCGGCCACTCCATGGAATCCGAAATTGAGATGCGCGTGGGTAACCACTGGCAGGTCATCGTGGAGCAGCGACTTCCGGCCACCTTGCTGGGTCAATGGCGCGTCGACGTCGTCGACCCTGCCGATTGCGTGGTCATGTCACGCCAGTTTGAGATGACCGCCATCGGCTGGCAGCTCGAAGACTAAGGCAACGAGCCGGCGCTACACTTTGGTGCCTACCCGGCGGGTCACACCCATGGTGCAGTCGAGTTTGCCATTCGCAACGCGCACCGTGCGCTCAAAGCGCCCTCCCAGCGACTCGATCATCGCCGTCGGCGCAATAAGCGCAGCCCGATGATCGGGGCACTTGCGAATCGCAGCTCCAATGCCACGAAGCAGGTTCTCGGCAGCCTCCCGATCGCGTCCCATGCGCTCACCGTAAGGCGGATTGAAGGCGAACAAACCCGGCGCAATCATGGGACGCAGCAACAGCGCGTCGGCCTGCGCAAACGAGATCCCTTCAATGCCGAGCGCCACATTGTTGGTTCGACAAGCCGACAGCGCATTTCGGCTGTCAATATCCGTCCCCAGAATGGCCGAGCGAATTCTGGTTCGGCGACGCTGCTGTGCTTCTTCGCGCAGCAGCAGCCACGCGCTCTCAAAGCTCGCGAAGTGCGCCCATCCCTGAAAGCCGAATGACCGCAGAAAGCCGGGTGCCATGTCCGCGGCCATCATCGCAGCCTCAAAAACAATGGTCCCCGAGCCGCAGCAAGGGTCGTGAAGCGGCTCACGAGGGTCCCACTCGGCAAACATCAACAATCCTGCAGCGAGCGTCTCGCGAATGGGAGCATCGATGTCGCGAGCGCGATAGCCGCGCTTGTGCAACGGAGCGCCCTGCAACGAAATGCCGTAGTACACGCGGTCATTGATGATCTGCACGTCGAGCGCCGTCGCCAGGTCATTGTCGCGGTCCACCCCGGGTCTGCGGCCGTACAGGTCGCGCATCGCGTCACACACGGCGTCCTTGGCGACCATGGTGGCATACATCGAGTTGGTCACGATCGCGCCGCGCGCCTGTGCGTGCACCACGATCGGAAAATCCGGATGAAACCACTGCGCCAGCGGCAGCGCGCGCACTGAATGATACAGCTGCTTCTCGTTCCGAAGCCGGTCCTCACCAATCCGCACATGCACACGATTGCAAACCCGTGACCACAGGCAGGTGCGCATGCCCAGCGTGATTTCGCCCTCAAACTCCACCCCTCCGGGGATCAGTCGAGTGGCCTGTGCGCCAAAGTCCTGCAGCTCGCGCTGCAAAATCGGCTCGTGACCCCGCGAGGTCGTGGCATGAAAAAAAAGATGATCAAAATCGGGCAGCGGCATCGTATTCATGCGCGCCCCGCTACTTCAACGAAGCGACTCAGTGCAAGCGATGAACGCCAACCGGCGGCCAATGTCGCGCGGTCTTTCAAAGATGCTTGATTCTGGAAGCCAGAGTTGTCATCCACGCCGCTCCCTGTTCATGTGCACTGGTAACCCGTTGTCCACGCCCGTACCTGATCGCGTGTCCCTGACCAGCGTCTGGGGAATAGCCGGCATTGTCGTCCTGCTCGGCAACACCATTCGTAGATTGGTCGGCATTGTCGCTGAAGGCCTGTCCACCCATCCCGTCGCGGGCTGGCAATGGTTGCTGTTGCTGGTCTGGGTGGTCTTCATGGCCTGGACCGAGGGGTATCAGGGTTTTCAGAAGGGCTATTCACGTCGTGTCGTGATTCGAGCGCTCCAACTCTCCAGCGAGCCTGCCATCCTGCCGCGCCTGCTTGCGCCGGCGGTTTGCATGGGTCTGCTGTTCGCGCCCAGAGCTCGCCTGATGTTCTCATGGACCCTGGTGCTGGGAATTACCGCCCTTGTGCTCGCGATGCGGCTGATTCCTCATCCGTGGCGCGCCATCATTGACGCGGGAGTCGTCGCAGGGCTGTCGTGGGGGCTCATCGCGATCGTGGCGTATTTTATGAACGCCATCCGTGGTTTTCCCGTTCCTGCACCGGTGATTCGTAAGGTGTCATGAAACAGCCCGATGTCTTCAGGGCGATAATACGCCCCACCATTTTGCTCTCCTTTGCGCTGGCGTACGCGGTGTTCATCCGCCCGTCAGCACTCGCTCAGGAATCCGTTTCGGATGAAGACGGCTCGGCTGCCAGTTTTTTCGGGGCGCAGCAGGCTGGCGAAGTGGATATTGATGCAGGCGAAGGAAGCGCAAGGGAAGGAAGCGCAAGTGAAGGAAGCGCAAGTGAAGGAAGCGCCGAGCCACTGACGCGGCGACAGTTGCGGCGTCTGAACCCGTGGCGCACCACGTGGGTTCCCCTGCCGGCACTGGCCTACACACCCGAGACAAGTCTGCAGTTTGGCGGATTCCTGTATGCGACCTGGCGTCGGCCGACTTTTCCTGCCGCGGCACCTTCATCGGCCTATGGCGGAAATGTGCTCTACACGCTGCGCAGACAGGTCATTATTGAAGCATTTGGCACCCTTATATTTCCCGGATGGCGTTGGGAATTACAGAATTCGACCACGGCCCGTGATTTCCCCGATAATTATTATGGAATCGGAAATCAAACCTCGCTGGACGACAAGGAAATCTATCGCCTGCGAGAAATTAACCTCGAAAATGATCTGCGCTGGCGATTCGACCCACGCATGTATGCCGTCCTGATTCAGCGCATGACGCTTCGGGAGACGTCGGTCGAGAGCGCTTCCGGGTCGGCGCTCGCGGCGTTGAATCCCAATGGTTTTGGCCGCGATGTCGGCGTCGGCCTTGGACTGGGGTGGGCATGGGATACCCGGGATCACAAGATTGATACGTACCGCGGTGCATTTGCCCAGCTCAGTACACTGGCATGGCCGGGTTTTCTGGGTACAACGCACCCGTTTGTACGTCTCGAAGCCGACGTGCGCGCGTTTGTAACACCGGGCGGAAAGCACCGGTTTGGATTCCAGTTATTGTCACAAAATACCATCGGCGAGCCATCTTTCACCAACCTTGCCCTGCTCGGCGGGGGAGACATCATGCGTGGCATTTACACAGGTCGCTTTCGCGATCAGCACCTGCTGGCGACGCAGACCGAGTATCGCTGGAGTATCTGGGGCCCCATCGGGATTGCCGCGTTTGCGGGTGTAGGTCAGGTGATGCACTCGTGGAGGGATTTTACCTTCGAGGGGTTCAAATACTCCGTTGGTGGTGGATTGCGCTGGGCGTTTGACCGGGACGACCGCATTAATTTGCGCTTTGATTTTGGCGCTGGCCCTGATTCCACCGGGTTTTATATCAACGTGCGTGAAGCTTTCTGACTTAAAGCGAGCGCAGAAACGCCAGCAGGGCTTCCTTGTCGGCAGGGCTGAGGTCAGTACCGAATTCATGCCCCGCGTTGTCGAATCCAAATCGCGTGGTGTCGATCTCCACGTCGCCCTGCATCCAGCGCACCGGTCGTTCAGCGGCTGGTTTCAGCAGGTCTTCGAGGGTGGGTACACTGCCGTTGTGAAGGTAGGGCGCCGTAGCCCACAACCCCAGCAGCGAGTTGCTTCGATAGCCATCGGTCTGACGCACGGCCAGCCCGCGCGTAATAATGAAGTTCAGCAGATCAGCAAACCCGTCATCCACGCCGCCGCCTTCACCGTCTCCGTCCTGAAGAATCCGGTGCGCCGAGCTGGTGCGAATTGAACCCCGGGGCCACTCGGGGTCGTCGCCCGGGATACGTTCGATGCCGCCTTCGGCTGCATCCAGCGGCACCACAAACTCGGCCAGCGCGTCGCCGAGAATATGGCAGGTGTTGCAGCGCGCCTCGTTAAAGACCTGCTCACCACGCGAAATCAGAGCGTCATCGCCAGGCGGTGCGTCGGGCGGTTCGATCGTGGACATGAAACCCACCAGCTCCACCAAATCCTCTTCGGATGGCCAGGCCACTACCGCCGTCTCGTCGTTGGGGTTGCCGCAGCCCGAGGTGAAGAGGGCGAAATACACCTCGGTGCGAACATTCTGACCCGTTCCCATATAATTCAGGTCATTTCGCTCTCCGAGACGAAAATAAACCGGAAAATCGGCTGGCACCAGCCGTGGATAATCATCTGATTCTGCGTTGAATCGGCCGCTGCCCAGTTGTGAGAATTTCTCGATCGCCAGCTCGCTCAAAAGGCTCTCGTTTCCTGCAGCCACCCAGCGTTCGTTGACGGCTACCCGAAACTCGCCCAGCCGCAGACGCGTGTTGGGTGCACCCAGCCAGAGACGCCCATCGGGCAGCTCACTCACGTGGCACAGCGCGCAGTTTTGAACGACTCCCTGGCTATCGGGAGTGTCGGTCGCGAGGCCAATCGGCAGGTCTCGCGACGGATCGGCAACAAAGCCGAAAGCGGCAAACTGGTCGCCGAACACCTCGGGCTCTGCTTCCATCAGGCCGACCAGGAAATCAGCCGGGGGCATCGACGACAATACCCCCGTGTTCCACGAGGAATACAGCCAGAGCTGCTCGCCGCGTTTGCGAGGATCGTCGTCGGGCAGTGAGTTTGCCGCCACAAACGGTGTCCGAACCGGCTCCGTGGCGTCAGCCTCGGCCTCGGCGTCCACCTCTGGCGATGGCTGTGTATCCGCCGCATCGCTGCCTGCGTCTGCCGACGTCCCCGGTTCGTCGTCCTCTGCGCAGGCAGACACCCACACGGATGCGGCGAGCAGGAGCAGTGGAGATACGAGGCGAACGCGGGGCGTCAGGGCGCCCTGCACAGGCATGTTGGCAGCGGGTTGTTTCATAATGTCTCCAGATAAAGCGTCAGCGCTCGCAGGTCAGTGATGTCCAGTAAGGCGTCATAGCGCACCCCCTCTGCGTTGGGGTGTTGGGCCACCGCCTCGAACAGATTGGGAAAGCGACCATCGTGAAAAAAGGGCGCGCGCGCTCGCACGCCATGTAGCGAAGGCGTGATCACCTCCGGCATGGCGCCGTCGGGGTCACTGGAAGTCACCGCAACCGCATGCGCCGTACCGTCGGTAAAGCGGGCTCCGGCGTGACAGTCCGCGCAGCCGACCGTCTGAAAAAGCGACTCGCCGCGTAGCGCCACGGCCTCTTCCGAAGCCGCCACAGGGCGTCCCGGGACAGGGCGCCACTCGCGCAGGAACGCCTCGATGGTGGAAGGGTCAATCACCAGGGC
>JAGWVZ010000113.1 GCA_018970625.1 Myxococcales bacterium
TGAAGGCGGTCGAATCGTTGATGAAGACGAACGGCAAGCTGCCGGTGAACGTGAAGTTCCTGATCGAGGGCGAAGAAGAGGTCGGAAGCCCCAGCCTGGATCCGTTCATTGAGGCGCACGCCGACATGCTGAAGGCTGACGTGGTGGTGGTCAGCGACACGCACATGTACGCGCCGGGACGTCCCTCGATCACGTATGGTCTGCGCGGTCTGTCGTACTTTGAGATGACGGTGCGTGGCCCGTCCTATGACCTTCACTCCGGGCTTTACGGTGGTGCGGTGCCGAACCCGATCAACGCGATCGGCACGATGATCGGCAAGCTCAAGGACGAAAACAATCGGGTGCTCATTCCCGGCTTCTATGACGGCGTTCAGGAGCTGGATGCCGACGAGCGCGCGGAGTTGAATGCGCTTGAATATGACTCCGCTGCGTTCTGCGGCGAGGTCGGCATTCCACATCCGGTGGGCGAGAAGGGCTATGGCATTGTGGAACGTCTGACCGTTCGTCCCACGCTGGATTTCAACGGCATCTGGGGCGGCTACACAGGCCCGGGCGCGAAGACAGTGCTACCGTCCGAGGCACACGCCAAGTTTTCGTGCCGTCTGGTGCCGGCGCAGGACCCCGACGATATTGTGAGGAAAGTCGTCGCCTATCTGGAGTCGATCAAGCCGGACGGCGTTCAGCTCGAAGTGCGCCCCCACCATGGCAATATTCCGTTTGTGGTGGATCGCTCCGCGCCTGCGATGAAGGCAGCCTTTCGCGCGCTGGAGCGTGTGTGGGGCGTACGCCCCGTGTTCACGCGCGGTGGCGGAAGCATTCCGGTGGTCGCGAGCTTCAAGCGGCTGCTGGGCCTCGACACGGTGCTCATGGGCTTCGGTCTGGAGGATGATCGCCTGCACAGCCCGAATGAGAAGTTCGCCATCGCCAACTACTACGCAGGCATCAAGGCATCCGCCTTTATGCTGCAGGAGCTGGCTGCCGAGGGTTGAACCCGGCGCCGTGTGCTGAAGGAGCAGGGGTCACAATACCGGAGGCGCGAGTAGGCGTGGCGCCTGACGTAGCGCTCAGCCCAGCTCGAGCCGGAAGAGCTGCTGCCCGAGGAAGATGAAGTCGCCGGTGCGAAGCTGGCGCCTCTCCCAGATTTTGACCCAGGTGCCGTTGGAGGAGCCCATGTCGGCGATGTAATAGTGTCCGTCTTCGCGCAGCTGGATATGGGCGTGCCTACCGGACATGAACTTGTCGCGTGGGAAGATGATGTCGCCCTTCTCACGACCGATCAGAGCACCTGACTCGTGAAGGCAATACACGTTCTGGGTGACACCGCCGATGCCGATCTGAACCAGTTTGAACTGTCCGCTGGGCGGGGGAGAACCCATATACCGGGTGCCATCGTTGGCACGCGCTTTGGGGACAATCTGCGACTCGAACTTCTCGAAGCGAAGCACCTGACGTCCCATGAGGAAGGTGTCGCCGGGCGTCAGTCGCTTTTCCTCGCGGAGCTTCACGTACGTTCCGTTCAGCGAGTAAAGGTCCTCGATGAACAACCGGGAGGCATCCATCACAAGACGAGCGTGCTTGGGCGACAGGAATGCGTCGGTGGGATACCGAAGATCTCCGGCGCGACCGAGTACGGAGTCGTTGTAGCGGAGGTCGGTTCGGGGGCCGTCCGTACCATCTTCGTTGATCGAGACCAGCGTCACCTGCATGGAAGCAGGGGCTCTCGATGCGGCAGAGAGCAGGTTGGTGCCCGACTCCATGTGCTTCGGGGCGGCCGACGTCGATGAGAGTGGGGTACCACACGCATGGCAGAACCGTGAGCCACGCTCGTTTTGGTGGCCGCACCCCGGACACGTGATCGTCTCCACTCCAGCCGACTCGTCCTGCGGTGCAGCCTGTGACGGCTCGGGAGCCGCAACCGCCGCAGAACGCTGATTGCGAGCCGCCTGCTGAAAGGTGTCCACGAGCGCTCGGCTACGCGTGACGTCAGGAACCGGTAGCTCCTGCAGAAAATACGTATGTCGCGACCCATCGTCTCCGCGGGCACGACCATGGAACTCTTCTTCCTTTTCAAGCGCCGAAAGCAGGGCGTCAGGAAGCTGGGATTTTCTATCGTGCGTCATGGACGTTCCGTAGAGTTCTCGGGGCGTGAGCCCGTGACCCAGGAAGAGAATCGCGCCGAAACAAAATGAGTCGAATCGATGCGTCTCGACCCTCAACAGAGTCCGTATGCTACCGACGTGTGCGCTGGTCAACAAACACCTTCACTGGCGAAGGTCGACCCGGTGAGGCAGCAGGCCGACAGCGAGCTGTGCGAGACGACATCGGGTGGCCATCGCCTTTGCCGCAAAAAACTCACAACCCCTGTAGAATCAAACACTTGAAACCCGCCCCATGAGACAACGCAGGGGGACCAGAACACCGCAGACGATATGCACTTCTCAAGCCACTCGACACACAGCCGAAATTGGGGCAGTTTACGTCCGTTCGGTTTGCCACCCGCATAGGTTTGTGAGCAGGCTGACGAATAGCGGGTCGGCGAATGGTCGTCCGACGCGCGCTGTTCCCGTTTGCCTGTGTGCCTGCCCCCGATGACCGCATGAAAATTTGCCCGGTCTGCCAAACGAGGTTCGAAGATACGCACGTGTTCTGCCCACACGACGGAGGCCGTCTGGAGCCGATGCCACGGCAGCTGGCCACGACGGCAGAGCCTGTCGTGCCCGACTTGAGTGCGAACGCGATCGACCCGGAAAACCCCGATAATCTGGTCGGGAAGACCATCTTTGGCGACTATCACATCCGCAAGAAGCTGGGCGAAGGCGGCATGGGCGCTGTGTTCCTGGCTGAAAACAAGAGCATCGACCAGCGTCTGGCCATCAAGGTGCTCCACGGCGATGCTGCGCAAAATGCGGAGCTGGTGGAGCGCTTCAATCGCGAAGCCCGCGCCATCTCGCGCCTCACCAACCAGAACATCATTCGCGTGTTCGTCTTCGGACGAACACCTGAGGGCCTTCTGTACCTCGCGATGGAGTTCGTGGAGGGCAAGCCGCTGCGCGACCTGATCGAAAAAGAAGGCCAGCTGTCCGAGCTTCGCGCCATCAACATCATGCGTCAGACGCTGCACGCGCTGAACGAAGCTCACGAGCTGGGCATTGTTCACCGCGACCTGAAGCCTGACAACATCATGATCACGAAGTTTCGTGGCGTGGATGAGTTCGTAAAGGTCCTCGACTTCGGTATCGCCAAGGTCAAAGAGCCCGGTGGCAACCAGGCCAAGCTGACTCAGGCCGGCATCGTGTACGGCACCCCTGAGTACCTCTCCCCCGAACAGGCTCAGGCCAAAGAGCTGGACGGTCGCTCCGACCTCTACTCCATGGGTATCATCCTGTACGAGATGATCACCGGCACCGTGCCCTTCCAGTCCAAGACTGCGGTCACGATTCTGGCCGCTCACGTCTATGACCCGCCGGCGCCGCCCTCGCAGAAGACGCGCCGTCCTGTCCATCCCAAGATGGAGCGCATCATCATGAAAGCGCTCCATAAGGATCCCACCAAACGCTACCAGACCGCCATGGCGTTCCTTGAGGACCTCGAAAACCTCGAGGCCGAGCTGAGCGGCGGCACCGCCACCAAAACGACGGTACTCGACGCCTCGCAGGTCGCTGCGCTCATCGGTGTGTCGCGCGCCCGGCAGGCGCAGGGAGCAGCCGACGCAGCACCCTCACCCAGCCCTGTCCCCGCGGTCGCAGCCGCAGCTGCTCAGGCCGGAGCCGTACCCGTGCAAGCCACACAGGCGCGACCCGCGACCCCGGTTACTGCCACGCCACCGGCAAACAACACCGTTCTGTATCTGGTCATCGTCTGCCTGGTGGTGTTGCTCGTCATGGCCGGTGTCGCTATCTTCATGCTCGCGCAGCGCGCCACCCCACCGATCTGAACTCCGCACAGCGCCCGCTGGCATCTCACTTGTGCCGCTGGGCCGTGAGCGATGTCCGCGAGTTTACTGCATGTCGCTACCCATGTCCCATCTGCGGCGCGGTCTCCTCACCGCCACCCTGCTACTCACCCTGTCTGGCTGCGGTGACCTGCTACCCGGCATCGGAAACACGCCTGGTGGTGGGGGAGGGTCGTCCACCGCGCCACCCGCCGCAGGCTCGGACATCGAGATTCTGGGGCTCATCACGGCCCTGCCCAACGCCGAAGGCGAAGTCGTCACCTTCGCACAGCTCGGTGTCATGAGCCTGGAATCTGACCCACAGCGCTACCTCGGAGGCATCACCGACGCCCGTGTCGTCGCCGGCGCTACCGAGATCCCCTTGCCCAGCACCGAAACAGGCGGTGTATTCGTCACCACGTCGAATCAGTCTTCGCTTCGCTACATCCCGGGCGGAACCTACACATGGCGGTTCACGATCGTTGACGCCGAGGGTACCTCGCAGACCGTCACCGCCGAGGTGACAGCACCCGAGGCGGCACCCGGGTTCGACCTCGACCCCGGCCTCGTGTACTACGCCAACGAACCCCTCACGATCGCGCTGCGAAACATGAGCGATGGCGGCATTGTGTCGGTGCTGCCCCTGAGTGACGCCGACGCAACCGGTCCGACCTTCAACACATTCGTCTATACCCAACCCGCAGACCTTCAGTCGGCGCGCGACTCGCTGATCGCCGTGGCATCTGAACCGACCTTCACCATTCCAGCCTCTGCGTTTCCTTCGCCGGGCATGTATCGCATCGAGGTACACAGCTACGCGATGTCCACCGAGGCGCTCGGAGACCGCGACCTGCCGGGCCCCACCAGCTGGGTGGCTGCCGGCGAGCTCTCGTATGTCGATCTCGAGCTGCTCTGAACCTTACGATTAGCCCCAAGCTCTTTTTGCAGGGCGACGGTACACTCACCGTGACCCTGTAACCCTGTCCGCTGCGCCTGCTCTGGCGATGGTGGCCCTAGAACAGGTCGTTGCGCCGAACCGATGGTCGGGGACGACCAGGCGCTCGACCGCCGCTGCGACCTGATTCGGACGCTGCAGGGGCTTCCACGACCACAGGCTCGGGAACGGGGGTGAAGCTGAGCTCTACCTGACGGTCGACGGGTGACTGAAGAGCCACCTCGGCCACGCTGTATCCGGTGGCGTCCAACACAGGCGGTCGGTTCAGGACGACGATCACGATCGTGGCGAGAGCGATCACGACCACAGCGAAGGCGTTGACGGTGATTCGAACCTTCCGGTCCTGCGCAGCATCCGCCGCAGCTTGCCTGACCTGCGCCTCGGCGATGGCCGCGTCAAACGCGATTCGCTCCCGCTCGGCGGCAGCTCGCTCAGCCTCTGCACGCAATCGCTCGGCTTCCAGTCTGGCTTTTTCCTGCTCCTCGCGTTCCTGCGCGGCCCGCTCGGCGGCTTCGCGAGCCGGTTTCCCCAACAACGCTGCGACCTCTGGCGACACGCCGTCAGGAAGGTATGACGACGGATCAAGCCGGGTACGCGGCACATCACCCACCGCCTCCACCTGCCCCGTCGCCCGGCGTGGCGAGAGCGGAGCCACGTTCTCGGGAACCTGAATGGCTTCGAGATCTCGGAGCGTGAGCTTGGCGCGTGCCTTGGATGGTTCCGACATGGCGTAGCGTTCGAGGTGGATAGTGGGAAACTCGAGTAACCTACCCTAACCGGGCGCTGCTCGCAACGCCGTCACAAATTCAACGCAAATCGAGGGACACGTCGAACGCGTAACGCCACGTTTCGCAGACCGGGGAGCCCTGCTGAGGCGTATTGCCGCCCTGAAAAGCGACCGAGGGAGCGCGACTCACCCCTCGGAAAAGTCCCCGTTGCCGCGTGCCCGTGTAGTTGAGCTCACCCGAATCGCCTGTTGTCCGCTCGGCTTCGAACGGGGTCAGGTCTGGCCTGCGATCAGGTGCCACCGCCGGTGATGTCTTCCGAGATGATCACGGACTCGCTGCTGACCGGTGCCACCGCCGGTGCCGAGATACGCGGGCGTGGGTTGATGTCGATGCCCGGGTGGCGAGACGCTTCTGGCTGGGTGTTCAACCGGGCGCCGGTGATGGCGGCGGTGAACGGGTTGAGCGGAACGATGACCTGATTGTCGGACAAGACTGCGAGGCCGATCATGAAGCTGCCGTCGAGCGCCACGTCGATAGAGCCGCGGTTGTTGTCGGGCAGCGTCGTCACTTCACCGGTGGTGAGGTCCACGCGCACGAAGAAGATCGACTCGCCCTCCACCAGATTGGCGAACGCGAAGAGGCCGTCGGGGGTCACACCGATCGTACCACCAATACCGGTATCGCCGGCGAGCAGTTCGGGCGAGCCACCCGTCACGGGCATGCGAAGAATCGAGGTGACGCCATCGTCGGTGCGCACGAAGTAAACCTGTCCGTTCGGCAGACAGCGAGGGGTGTTCTCGCTGATATTCGGCGAGTTGGTCAGGTTGACGAGCTCACCGCTACCCACATTGACGGCAAACAGGTCGAGGCCGATGGACGTGTTGGTGGTGCCGAACGGAAACGCATCCACGACAATGGTTTGTCCGTCCCGGCTCCAGCAGAGAGATGCCGGATTGACCGGGAGCGACGACGTGACGGTCGTAATTTCCGTGGTCTCGAGGTCAATGATCTTGAGCGCCCTGGCGTTGGCTGGTCCCGCGAGGAACGCGAGTGACTGTCCATCGGGCGACCAGACCGGGCTGGTCTGAATCTGGTCACCAGTGGCGACATGCAAGGCGAATGATTCACCCTGGCGCGTCAACATGATCTGACCCAGCAGCACGTCCTCGATGGGACGCTCTGAGCCATCGGGCAGCGTCACATCGAAGAGCGCCTCCGTCGTGAAAGCAACCCACGGGTTGACGATGGGCTCAATCGGCGGAGTGGTATCCTCGACGGTGGTATCGGTGGCCACGTCGGTGGTGTCTGCGCTCACGTCGTCGATCGCATCCGAGACGTCGGTCTGCGTGTCTGCATCGTCAGCGTCCGATTCAACGTCGGCGGCATCGCTCACGGTGTCGGCATCCGAGGTCGTGGTATCCGCGTCGGTCTGCGTGTCCGTGTCCTCGACAACATCCGGGTCCGGGTTCACGGTGTCGGTGGTGTCTTCGACGACGTCGGAGGTATCACCGCCGCCCGCGACACAGAGCTGCTGCGCACCGCAGACCTCGCCCGTCGGGCAGTTGGCGTCTGTGGTGCAGGCACAGAACTCGCCAGGTTCGCAGGTGGGGGTTCGAGACGACGCGCCGTCGTCACCGCAGGCGGCGAGCAAAGAGGTGAGTGCAAACAGTGAGCACAGGGATGAAATGGACGATTTCATGCAGACCTTCGGTGGAGACCCAAAGCGTGAATATACTAAAGCCGAGGCGTTATCTTATACGTTATCGCTCACAATGCAAATGAGTGACAAGGAGCAGCATACCCGAGTCGGTTCCTACGCGCTACGCCGCACGTGGTCCGGTGACTACACCCGATGCGTGAAGCAGCGAATCGCGTCCAATCACTCGGGAACGCACCGTTCACCACCCGACGAGAAGTCAAGGCGGCACACGGTTCCTACCTCGCACTGGTCGGCAGGACCAGTGGAACGACAGGTGCCACCTGCAGGTCGCCGCGTGCGGCACACGGAGTCGCAGTAGAGCTCCGGCAGACAACCACTGGAAGCTACACAGGCTTCGTCGAGACCAGCCAGACGAACCGTGCACACATTGCCGTCTGGGGTGGTTGTACAGTCAAAACCGGCAGCGCAGGGGCGCTCCGCATCGCAAGAGCCTCCTGATTCTGCGGGCACAACGCACGCGGAGACGGCATTGCAGACAAGTCCTTCGGGACACACCGAGCTGCCCGAACAAATGAACTCGCTCAGCGGCTGGCAGAAACCAGCAACGGTAGAACAGGCCAGGCCTTCGTTGCAGTCGGAGTTGAACGCACAGGGTGAGCCCGCATCACCAGCCCCACCGACTACACAGACTCCTTCAACACAGAAGAGGCCGCTACCACAGTTTTCCGTCCGCGCACACGCGTCGCCCTCACCTCCGACGTCCGCAAGACAAACCGGCGACGCTACGCCATCTGCAGACTGGCACGAGAGCCCAGCTGAGCATACCGGCAGCCCAAGATAGCGATCGCAGGCATCATTGAAACCAACAATACCGGCGCCACAACGGAAAGACGACCCTGAACCGTCAGGAACGCATTGGCTCGGGCTTGAACATGCCTCCACTCCGGGCACGCACTCGGCGTTCTCTGGCAGCACGGGGCGAGCACACACGCCTTCGGCGCAGACAAAGGGGTTCATACACGCCGAGTCCGTCTCACATGCCTCGCCGATATCAGCCAGTGCTTGAATCAACCGAATCGAGATCGCAAATGACTCGACATCCAGACTGGAGACCACCGCGCGGACCTGTGCCCCTCGACGATACTCCCCAACTGCCGAAACAGACGCCGAACACACCGCACTGAACGGCAAACCGAGGCAAGTGTTGCTTACTCGAACGCCGGCTCGGGGACCTGCACCGCGCAGCGAAACCTCATAACGCCCCGTCTCGGGCGCCTCAAACGCGACCACCTGCTCGAGATACGGGACCAGAACCGGCGTCTCGGGCGAGCCGCTTTCGCGATCACCGCAATCCACAGCGAATTCCTCAGCGCCAGCCATATCCACGCCAACCAGCAGACCACTGTCGGCGATATTACCAATCCCCGCATCGATAGCGGGGATCGGATCTGAACAGGAGCCTGCGAGATCACTCACGCAGGCGCCCGACAAGCACGACGAACCTGGCGCACAACGACCCTCCACATCGGCGCCACACGCTGCGGAGTCTGCCAGCACAGGCACGTCGGAAACCGACAACTGCACGCGCCCCAGGCCGGCGACAATCAGCACGACCTCTCCGCTGCCGGGCTCCAGCCACAGCTCTGCATCGCCCGAGTCCGAACGCTGGCACTGTGTTTCTGAGTTCACAAGTGTACAGGCACCTCGCGTCGATAATCCGACCGGTGCACCTGCGTCGCTCATCGCGACCACCCGCACCCAGTCCCGACGATCGCGGGCGAGCCGAACAGCCGCCCTGCCCATCAGGTTGTCGCAGGTCGAACGCAGCTCTGTTG
>JAGWVZ010000114.1 GCA_018970625.1 Myxococcales bacterium
ATTTCTTCAGACATCATTTCAGTCCGTTCATCTGCCCCGATTGCTTCGGGTCATGCTGGACTTCAGCCTGGTGTGGTTTCTGATTTATCATTTGCTTGTTTTTGTAAAAGGCACCCGGGCGGTTCAGCTTCTGCTGGGGCTTGTGATTCTCGTGAGCGGGTACTTTGTATCGAGCGACGAGTTTCTTGGTCTGCCCATGACCAACTGGGTGTTCGATAAGTTTATCAGCTCGTTTATTCTCCTGTTCATCGTGCTCTTTCAGCAGGAGATTCGCTGGGCCATCGCGCGGACCTTTCGGGGGCGTGGGTTGGGCACCCTGGAGACACCGGTGAAGGCGAACGTGGTCGAAGAGCTGGTGCGTGGGTGTTTTCGGCTATCGAGCGCGGGCATTGGCGCGCTGATTGTGGTGGAGCGCTCGGTCGACCTGAATCACGTGACGGATGGGGGTGTCAAACTGGACATGGTGGTCACGTGGGAGGCGCTGTTTGCGATTTTTAATCCGGAACGCGCCAACCCGTTGCATGATGGGGCGGCGGTTGTGCGCGATGGCCGAATCGCGGCCGCGGTGTGTTTCCTGCCGCTGACCAGCAACCCGAAGGTGGATATGGCGTTGGGTACCCGGCACCGTGCGGCCATCGGGCTGAGCGAGACCAGCGACGCGATCGTGTTGGTGGTGAGCGAAGAGACGGGGGCTGTGTCGATGGTGCTCGACGGACGCCTGACCAGATTCAACGACATCAAAGACCTGCGTGCTCAGCTTGCAACCATACTGATTCGGCCAGCCTCGCGAGACGCCGCGCGAGGTCGGCAGTCGGTTCCCGCTTCTACCGGAGGCGCAGCGTGACGGGCTGGCTGCGGCAACATCCGTGGTTGAAGTTTCTGAGCTTCATTCTGACGCTGATGCTGTTCTATTTCGTGAACTCACTGGACGTCGATACAGCAGAACTTGACCTCCCGCTGATGCTGGAGGCCGTGCCCGAGGGTTGGCACCTTTCCGAGGAACCTGGCGAAGTGCGAATCACGGTCCGCGGCCCCCGGAACACGGTATCTCACCTTCAGGAATCGGGGTTGGCGCCTCACGTGATCGGCCCTCTGCTGGCGGGGGAGTCATTCTGGACCATTGAGCCGAGCGACATTACCCTGCCCGCTGGGGTGAACGTCGTCTCTGTCGTTCCGGAGCTGGTCGAGCTGCGCCTTGAGGCGTTGGTGACTCGCGAGATTGCCGTGAATCTGCAGGTCGAAGGCCGCCCTGCTGCCGGTTATCAGGTGTTGAGCCAGTCGGTCACACCGTCCACGATCACGGTGACGGCGCCGGCCAGTTACTTCCCCGAGCTGAGCAGCATCGACACCGATGTGTTGAATATCTCGGGGCGAACAGAGTCGCTGGACCGCGTTGTCGAGTTGAATCCTCGTCGACCGTATATCTCATGGCCGCGTGACGTCGCTGCGACAGCGCACGTCGAGATCGGTACGGTGAATGACCAGCGCACCGTATCCAGCGTGCCGGTACTCGTGACCGGAACCTTCTCACAGTACTGTACGCTGCTGGATTCGACGATCCGGGTCACGCTGGCGGGTCCCGAGATATTGCTGGATGACCTGAACGTCTCCAGTCTATTTTTTGCGGTAGATTGTGGATCGTCTCGCGCGCAGGGGCCTGGGTTGTATACCGTAGAACCCCAGCTGCAGAATGTACCCTCTGGCCTGACCGTCTCCGATCAATCGTTGGGGATGGTTCGGCTGCGGGTTGTCCCCGAACCGGATACGGGCATCGAGGGTTCTGGCGGACGATACCCCTTAACCCCTGAAATCACAGAGGAATAGCCGAATGCGCAGGTACTTTGGAACCGACGGCATCCGTGGTCGCGCGAATGACGACCCCATGACCGTGGAAACAGCGCTCCGACTCGGTCGCGCCGTGGCGACGCTGTACAGCAAGCGTGGCCACCGCGCCCGGATTCTGGTGGGCAAAGACACGCGGCTTTCGGGCTATATGTTTGAGCCGGCACTGGTAGCAGGCATTACCAGCACCGGTGCCGACGTCATCGCGACAGGTCCGTTGCCTACACCCGGGATCGCGTTCCTGACGACGAGCATGCGATGCGACGCAGGAATCGTGATCAGTGCGTCACACAACCCCTTTGAAGACAACGGGTTAAAGGTATTCGGCAGCGACGGATTCAAGCTCCCCGACGAAAAGGAGCATGAGCTGGAAGCGACCATGGACAACCCAGCGCGCTGCAAGCTGGCCCACGGTACTGACCTGGGACGCGCGCGCCGCATCGAGGATGCCAATGGTCGGTACGTCACCCACCTCAAGACTCTGCTGCGCCCTGAAGTCGATCTGGAAGGCGTAAAGATGGTGGTGGATTGCGCCAATGGCGCCGCCTACAAGGCCGCTCCTCTGCTATTCACCGAGCTCGGCGCGAGCGTCGTTGCGACCGGGGTCAGTCCGGACGGCACGAATATCAATCGCGATTGCGGCAGTATGCACCCGGAACACGTCGCCGAACGCGTTCTGGCCACTGGTGCTCAGCTGGGAATCGCGCTCGATGGCGACGCCGACCGGCTCATCCTCATCGATGAGAAGGGGCAGGAGGTGGACGGCGACGCCGTGCTCGCGATGTGTGCGCTGGAGATGAAGTCTCGCGACAGGTTGGCACACAACACGGTCGTGGCGACCATCATGAGCAATGTCGGGTTACAGCGCGCTCTGTCTTCGGCCGGCATTCGGCTGGAGCGCACCGGCGTGGGCGACCGCTACGTGGTGCAGCGAATGCGGGAAGGCGGGTTCACTTTTGGTGGCGAGCAGAGCGGTCATCTGATCTTTCTGGATCACGCCACCACCGGCGATGGGCTCGTCGCCGCGCTGCAGGTGCTGAACGTAATGCTGTCTCAGGGACGTCCGCTAAGCGAGCTGGCGGCCGTGATGCAGCGCAGCCCTCAGCTGCTGCGCAGCTACCGCGTCAGATCTCGCCCACCGCTCGACTCGCTGCCCACGCTCACGCAACGCACAAGGGAAGCCGAGCGGCAGTTGGGTGACGACGGCCGCGTGGTGTTGCGCTATTCAGGCACCGAACCCAAAGTCCGCATTATGGTCGAAGGCCCCGATGAAGCCCTCATCGCGGACATCGTTCACCGTCTGGCCGAAGCGCTCGCGACGGATGTGGGTCTGGACGACTCGGGTTCTCACTGATCTGACTTTTTACCGCCTGGCCTATGCTGCATACGTCAATTCCAGTGCTCGGAGTGAATGTAGACCACGTCGCAACCCTTCGGCAGGCGCGGCTAACGCGATATCCTGATCCGGTCCATGCGGCACACGTGGCCGAGCTGGCAGGGGCAGGCCAGATCACGATCCACCTTCGCGAGGATCGTCGACACATTCAGGATAGAGATGTGCGGATTCTGCGCGAGACCATCCGTTCGCGCATGAATCTGGAGATGGGGGCCACCGCCGAGATGCAGGCGATCGCGCTACAGACCCGTCCTGCCATGGTGACTCTCGTGCCCGAAAAGCGTGAGGAACGCACCACCGAAGGGGGACTCGACGTAGCCGGGCAACTGAGTGCGCTGACCCGCTTTTCTGCGCCGCTGCTCGAGGCAGGCATCATCGTCTCCATGTTCATCGACCCCGACGAACGGCAGGTCGACGCCAGCCGCGCCACCGGGGCGACGCTCATTGAGCTTCACACGGGCGACTATGCCGAGGCTACGGGCGCTCATGCTGCGCACGAACTCGAAAAGCTCGCCCAGGCGACGCGCTACGGCAAGGCCTGCGGGCTGACGATCGCCGCCGGTCACGGCCTGGACTATCACAACCTGGCGCCGCTTGTGACGCAGGTGCCCGACATCGTGGAATACAATATCGGTCACAGCATCGTGGCACGCGCGATTTTTTCGGGGTTTGATCAGGCTGTGCGCGACATGGTGGCCCTGATCCGCGATGCCTCACTTGCGCGGCAGGCCTGACATGAGCCACACGCCAGAGCGTCTTTCGATCGTCAGCGCAGCCGCGATGCGCGAACGGGACCGCCTGACCATGGAAGGGTTTGGGCTACCTGGCATGGTGCTCATGGAGCGAGCGGCGCTGGCCTGCAGCGACGTCATCCTGAGCCGCACGCCGGCTTCCGCTCCCGTCTGCGTTCTCGCAGGTCCGGGCAATAACGGCGGCGACGGTCTGGCGATCGCGCGACAGCTTCACGGGGCTGGTCGCGACGTCGCTGTGGTGCTCGCGGCCGATCCGGCCCGGCTGTCTGGTGACACCGCCGCACAGTTCAGGATGCTGCTCGCGCTCGACATTCCCGTTGTCGTCGTCGAACCCGGGGAAGACGACTTCACGTCCGTTCTGCAGGCACCCGTCTGGGTGGACGCGCTGCTCGGAACCGGCTCGACGGGAGCACCGCGCGGGATCATCGCGCAGGTGCTGGAGTCGGCTACCGCCCTGCGAGAGCTTGCCTGGGTGTTGGCGGTCGACCTTCCAACGGGTACCGATGCCGATTCGGGCAGCGTCTCTGGTTCCGCTCTGCGTGCCGACGTCACCGTCACTTTTGACAGCCGCAAGTGGGCCCACGTGCTTCCACCCGCGCTCGACCATATCGGCGAGCTGGTGGTTGCAGACATCGGAATCCCCGCTCATTTGGCGCAGGAAGCCCCTGCCGACGCAGAAATAGCCTATGTGGGCCGTACCGTAGCACCACTTCCCGCATTTTTACCGTCGTCGCACAAAAGCTCGCGTGGCAGGGCGGTGGTCTGGGCCGGCAGCGAAGTGATGCCGGGAGCCGCTGTATTGTCCTCGATTGCAGCACTCCGTTCGGGCGCGGGTCTGGTGCATCTGATTGCACCGTCGACGGTGCTTTCGCTCGCGCTGCATCAGCAACCTGCCCTGCTGGTCTATGAACCTGAACGTGCCGACGAGGCCATACGCTTCGCGGATTCGGTTGTCGTGGGACCAGGTCTGGGCGTCGACACAGCTGCCGAGGTGTTGCGCCTGCTCAAACCGGCGCTGCAGGGTGGCCTGCGCGCTGTCCTCGACGCTGATGCGCTGACGGCGCTTGCTGCGCTGCGCACGCCCGCAGGTGTCGAGGTGGTACTCACGCCGCACCCGGGTGAGCTGGCCCGGCTGCTCGCCTGCGACACCAGCGAGGTGCTGAGCGACCTCCCCCGCGCGGCGCGTGCTGCAGCCGAGCTGTATGAGTGCGTCGTCGTCGCCAAGACTGCCGGAGCCATCGTGACCGATGGAGAAGACGTGGTGATGGTGCCGGCGGGCGATCCGGGAATGGCCACGGCTGGAAGCGGCGATGTGCTCGCGGGGATCATCGGCGCGCTGCTGGCGTCGTATCCGGATGCAGATCTCATGCACCTGGCTGCTGCCGGTGCGATGGTGCATGCCCGTTCAGGAGCGGCCGCGCGCGCACAACTGGGAGCCAGTGAGACCCTGACGGCGTCTGACCTCGTTGCTCACCTGGGCAGCGCGTTTCTGTCCGTTCGAGGTGGTTAAGGCGCACGCATATCGCTCGGCGCCTGAATGCGCCGCCGATTTGACGGGTTCCTTGTATCACGCCGCGAGAGCCGCATTGGCGGCAATCGCGACGGCGCTTCTGATGCTGGTGTACTCCGGATGCACGCTGATCGATGTGTCGCGGATTCAGACGCTCACTCTGGAGGAGTCGACGTCTCAGGCAGACACCCCGGCGGTGATTGCCGGCTTTGAGCAAACCTATCTGGGACGCATCTCCATGGATGTGGCGTTCGTGAACACGTCGGCGACGACAGCCGCGTACGTCATGAAGGCTCAGGCGCAAACCAGTGGGTCGCCCGAAGACTCGGCGTGCGAGAACTTCGAGACGTCGGATCATCGCACCCTTCAGGCTGTGAGCCCCGACCCGGGCGACCCGGACGTTTCGGCTTCGAATCCGGCGTTGATTCGTGATCTGGCAAGCCCCTTCGTCGTCGTCATGCCCACCGACTCGCCGGACGTTGGCTTTGTGGAGCTACGAACACGCGCCACGAGCCTGTATCGTGTGCATGGCAGCGACAGGGTGATTGCCGCGCAGGTATTCACCACCGCTGGCGTCGAGATTTTACCGATCTCGTCGCAATCCGATGGGTTCTCGTGCGACGAGGTGGCGCTGGGGCAGGTATTCAGTCTTTCGGATGACGCGTACCGGCTGCGAATTCGGGCCGTGGACGGCGTCTTGCCGGTCATGATTCGTGTCGATGAAGACTGCGCCACCGACCGTCGCGTTGCGCGAACATGTCCGGGTCAGGCGTCCGAGTCGATCGTCGTGAACAGCCCCGAGCTGGGACCAGGCGAACGTTGGGCGACGCGGCTTTCAGCCAATGAGCTCGGTGTGGGCGACCAGGCAGTGGTTGAGTTGGCGTGTGCTGCAGGGTTTCCGACCTGCACGGGCGCTCTGGAGATGGTCTTTGTGACCGAAGATCTGGAGTGTCGCACCACGTCGGACTGCAACGGACAGGCGACCTGTTCAGATGAAGGGTACTGCATCGTCGACCCATCGGCGGGCTGCGTCGCAGCGAGAGCAGCACGGCCAGCGGGCGTTCTGGCGCTGGTTCTGGCAGTTCTGGCAGGCTGCTTCGCGAGACGGGGCCGGCGTGGCCCGAAAACCTGCAAACGACTGATGTTAAATCGCAAACTCGCATCATCGCTCATCCTGGTAGCCGTCTGTGCAGGCATGCCGGCTGAATCATCGGCGCAGGCTCGTGGCGCGCAGGTGGACTTCGGCGCCGGGGCTCATGTGATGACCTTTACGGGGACGCTTGGGCGTTACACGTCGCCGGGACCGGGTGTTCACGTCATGCAGGGCGTGCACTTTGGCTGGCTGGGCTTTGAGTTGTCTCTTGGCTCCGAATCGTATTTGAGCGACCAGCCCGCCCCGCCACTTCTGCGCGGGCTTCAGGCCTTTACGGTGACGGCGGGTCCCCGTTTCTCGGTGCGCGTGAACGCGCTTCGCGTCATGTTTGCGGTGGATTACGCAAACTCCAGTTATGCGTCGAACGCGCTGATTCGCTATACAGGCAATCGCCGAAATCAGTCGGGCGTAGGTACAGGCATCGCGTTGCGGTACGACGTCGCGCCGCCCGTATTCGTGCAGTTGCAGCCACTGGGACGAGTGTGGTTCACCACAGATGACCCACTTTTTCAGTGGGGCGTGTCTCTGACCCTTGGCATGTCGGGCGGGCGTTGACCGTCAACGCGAGTCGTCGGCAAGCAGGGTGTGTGTCTGAATGGGGACCCATCAGGGCGCAAACTTGAACAGCTTTCGTTGTAGAGAGCGACGGTGAAGTCCGAGTCGCCGAGCGGCCTCGCTGATGTTCTGCCCGCAGTCGGAGAGAACCCGCTGAATGTGCTCCCACTCGACCTGCGCCAGCGTCTGGGGTTCGTAGTCCACCGACGGTGTCAGCACGGGATCGTTGACCCGCGTGAACGCCGCCAGAAGGGCGTCAGCGTCCACCGGTTTTGCCAGCACGTGGTGAGCGCCGAGCCGCATCGCATCGACGGCCGTCGCCATGCTGCCATAACCGGTGAGCAGGACGACGCGCGTCGCGGGGTCGAGCCGGCGAAGGTCACGGATCAAGGTCAGACCCGAATCTCCAGGCATGCGCAGATCGACGACCGCCCATTCCGGTGAGTCCTGTGCAGCGAGTAGCAGTCCAGTCTCGGCGTCCGCAGCCTGCCGGACATCGTAGCCGCGCTTTTGCAGCGCCCGCCCCATGCGCTCACGAAACCGGTCATCGTCGTCAACGAGGAGCACCGAGATGGCAGAGGCTGGGTCGGAGGTCATGGCTGGGCTCGACAACAAGGCGGAATTTGGCGGCCGACGCAAGCATGCGACCAAAGGTACGACAGTCAACCGGGGTGCGACATTGTGTCGCGCTACAGGGGAAGCACCACGGTAACAGTGGTTCCCGCGCCGGGCTCGGACTCGAAGCGCAGCTGTCCGCCCAGCTGACTGACCAGCGAACGCGCGATATAGACGCCGAGACCCATGCCCTGGCCGGCATCGCGCGTAGTAAAAAACGGCTCCCCGATGCGCTGCATGACGTCGGCGGGAATTCCGGGACCACAGTCGGTGATGGCAATCGTGACCGCTGGTCGAAGACCCATCAGCGGGTGCGTCGGCGGGAGCGAGTCGTTGGCGGAAACGCGCACGAGCACTGGGGTTGGGGCAGCCAGAAGTGCGTTGTTCAGCAGGCTCGTGAGCGCCCGGGACAGCGAACGAAGGGGCGCATGTAGCGCAATATCGGCAGACGAGAGATACTCGACGGCGACCCGCGACGGTTCGATCGACTGCGCGGTCATGCGGGTGATGAGCTCGGTGACTCCTATTGACTCGGGTTGATCGAGGGTCGTCTGGCCGGCAGCGGCCGCCATGTCGTCGAGAATGGCGCGACAGCGGGCAATCTCGGATTGAATGAGGGTCACGTCTTCGTTCATGTCCGCAACTGCCGGAATTCCGTCTTGCAGGGCGTGCCGCAACTCGGAGGCGGCGACAGCGACCGTGGCCAGTGGCGAGGCGAGTTCGTGGGCAGCTCCTGCCGCCAGGGTCGCGAGTGACTGCAGTCGTTCGCTGCGCGCGTTGCGGTCCTGTTCGATCTGCAAGGCGGCCTCGGCCGTGGCTCGCTCACGAACGATGCGACCGATGAAGTAGATCATGAACGCACCCGCCGTGGCGAACGCGAGCAACATGCCCTGCAGGTGAAGATTATGCAGCGGATCAGCGGGATCATGACCCGGACCATGTGAGTGCGCGTGCCCGGACGGTCCGCCCGAAACAGGGAATACGACGGGGGTCTGAGGGAGACTACCGCCCTGTTCATGTGCTGTTGCGGAGTGCCCCATGGAAAGTCCAGGGACAGGAAAATGAACGGGAAAAATGAGCGCGTAGCCGACAATCGAGGCCACGCAGGCGGCCCACGCCCAAATTGGCCGAAGGAGAACAGCCGCGAGGACCACGTGAACGAGATAGAAGACGCTGAAGGGGTTTGCCGGACCACCCGCTGCAGCGAGCAAGAGGGTCAGAATGGCGATATCGAGCAACATGACGATGCCGAAGATGGCATCGTATTCGGGTTCATCCGC
>JAGWVZ010000115.1 GCA_018970625.1 Myxococcales bacterium
CACCACATAGCGAACAGGCTCGGTCGACAGCCGCGCCGACAGATTTCCGGCGGTGCCGAGCATCCAGCCGCGGCCATAAAACTCTCGGCCGACATCGGCGAGCTGAAGGCGAAGAAGGTCAGACACGGCAATACCTGGGCAAGGCTGTGCAGGGCGTTGCGAACATCGGGCGCCGCCCCCTACCACAGGCGCCAGCGGTTTTCACGCGGCACGGGCAGCCCTCGACCGTTCGTTGTGCGCATGGGCGTCCGGTCGGCACGGTGGCGAAACGAGCTGCGCACAGAAAGGCGTTACGGCCCTATGGTGGCAGGGCGTTGCGCGGGTGACTGTGGGCGTTAGTACGCTGTTCGGGCGAGGCGGAAGCCGACGAGGTTACCCCGAAAGGATAGGTTTCCTCCCCACCGATAGGCCGAGCTTAGGAACCCTATGTTGTAATTCCAACAACCGCCGCGGAGCTCGCGGATGGAGCCGGATGGAGGACCAATATAGTCCGTTGCGCTGCCGACCGGGTAAGCTGAGGTGTACCAGTCCCACACCCACTCCCACACGTTGCCGCTCATATCGTGCAGCCCAAATGCGTTCGCCTGTTTGCCACCCACCGCCTGCGTGCGACTGCCAGCGTTGCCGCTAAACCAGGCATACAAACCCACCGTCGCCGTGTCGGTGGCCTCGCCCCAGTAATACGTCGACGTCGTGTTGCCCCTCGCCGCACGCTCCCACTCCGACTCCGTCAACAGACGGTAGCCCGTGCACGTAAGGCCCACGAATGTTGCGCCGGTGCAACCGCTGTGGGCTCCATCGTGCCAGCCGCTCGTCGCATCGGTACAGCCGCTCAAGGTATAACAGGCGCTCAACCCCTGATTCACCGACAGCCAGTTCGCGTACGCCAGCGCAGAGTACCAGTCCAACTGCTCGACAGGCCCGTTGTTGTTCGCGTTGCTGGTTGTGCAGGACGTACCGGTCGTGCTCTGAAAGCACGACCCGTTCGTACCGCCGGTCGCCGCCTTCCACTGACCCTGTGTCACCTCGGTGCGGCTCACAAAGTAGTTCCGACTGATGGTCGCTGTGTAGGGGCGCTCGTCGCTGGTCGAACCCGTTGTTCCCTGTTGGAAGGTACCCGACGGCACAAACACAAAGTCCATCTGGTGCGCCGCACCACTGAACACGCGCGGCGAGCAACGGCGGTAGCCCGAAACCGTGCTGCACCAGCTGTTGGACGGGCACTCGCTGTCGGATGTGCATGCCGCGCCAAGTGTTCCCGAGCCACCACCCAGCGTGCACGTCGCGTTGCCGCCCGTCACCGTCGTGCCGGTGTAGCCCGAAGCGCATGAGCACTGCCAGCTGCCCGCCGTGTTGGTGCACACGTTATTTGCCGCTGTGCACACCGAACCCGCAGGAATGCACTCATTGGTGTCGGCGCACGTAGGCGCCGTGCCCCAGGTCCCCGTCGCGCTGCACGTAAGCGTGGCCGAGCCGCTGCGGGTATAGCCGCTGTTGCAGCTGTACGTTGCCGTGCTACCAGAGGTCGTTGTGGTGAACGTGCGTGTGCCATTGGTCACTGTGGGTGGCGTGCCGCAGTCCACCGGCGTGCACACAGCAGCGCTGCCCGACCATGCGCCGCTCGCATCGCACGTACGCGTGGTTGAGCCGCCGCTGAGCGTGTACCCGCTGTTGCAGCTGTACGTTGCCGTGGCACCCAGCGTGGTGCCGCCCGGTGTGCTTACGCTGCCGTTCGTTGGGTTGCTCAGCGTACCGCAGTTCACCGGTTCGCACGTGGGCGCCGTGCCCCAGGTCCCCGTCGCGCTACAAGTGAGCGTGGCCGAGCCGCTGCGGGTATAGCCACTGTTGCAGTTGTAGGAAGCCGTGCTACCCGCCGTGGTCGTGGTAAACGTGCGTGTGCCGTTGGTCACTGTGGGTGGCGCACCACAGTCCACCGGCGTGCACACACCTGCGCTGCCGGACCAGGTGCCACTCGCATCGCATGTGCGCGTGGTCGAGCCGCCGCTGAGCGTGTACCCGCTGTCGCAGTTGTACGTTGCCGTGGCCCCCAGTGTTGTGCCGCCTGGAGTGCTGACGCTTCCGTTTGTTGGGTTGGCCAGCGTGCCGCAGTTCACCGGCTCGCACGTGGGCGCCGTGCCCCAGCTGCCGGTCGCGCTGCACATGAGCGTGTAGCCGGACAACCCCGTACCAGCGACCACATAGCCGGTCGCACAGTTATAGCTGGCCTGCCCGCCAAAGGTTGTGCGATCCACGCCCTGCAACGACGTATTTGCGCCCGGCGCCGGGTTCGCGCCACATTCCACCGGCGTACAGGCGGCGCTCGCGCTCTCCCAGGTGGCGGCAGCGCCACAGCGGCGCGTGACCTCGTCGGGTCCATCGGCCTGGCCGTTGGTGGTAAAGCCTTCGACGCACGTGTACGTCACCACACCACCGAACCGGGTGCTGCTAACGCTTGTGAGCGTCGCGTTGCCCGGTGCCGCCGGCGCCGTGCCACAGTCCACCACCGCACACACGCCGTCTGTCTCGGCAAACCCGTCCACGCAGTCGCCGCAAGCCGCTGAACCCGATTCCACACTGCACGTTCGGTTCTGCGACGCACACCCCAGCGACGCACAACCCGGCGGCTGCTGTAACGCAAACACCGGGCTGCATGCCACCGCCGACTCCAGCGTCAGCGAAGAAGCACGCACCCGCACCCGGTAGTCGCCCGGCGCCAGCGTCGTGGGCACTTCCCAGGCATACGTGGTGCTGCTGGCGTCCAGCGTCGCCAACACCGGCACCACCACACCCGCGTCACCATCAGAACAGGCCGAGCCAGCCAGCAGCGACAGCGTTACTTCGTTGGCGTTGGTAGTTGACCACTCCACGCCAATGCTCTCGCCCAACGTGTAGGTGCCCGCGGCGGGCGCGGTGACCACCACTGTCGGCGCCACGCCGGCGTCGGGGTTGTTGTCGGCGTCAATGTCACCCGACGCGTCGTCGGTGTCGCCGACATTTCCGTCCGTCGCGTCGTCGGTGTCACCGGCGTTCCCATCGGCTCCGGCGTCGACGTCGTTTGCGTTACCATCTGGCGCAGCATCAACCACAGCGCCCGAATCAACGCCACCATCCGTGTCACCCACAACATCCGTGTCTTCACCAGACGCCGACTCAACGGGCAGCGTAGTGTCGAAGTTCAACACGCACGACGCCAGCAAAACCGAGGCGGCCAGCGCAGCACTCATGGATCGAATGTTCATAAACCAGCCATCGTACACGCGCAGTACCTGAACACGAGAGCGCTAATCATTGTGCTTTCATGGGATTATTCACTTCCGGTGCTTTCGTAAAGCGTGGGGTGAGGCAGGGTGTGGATGCACAGGCACAGGCTCCGCGACGGTGCAGCCAGGCCGTGCCGATCTCAAAACACTGCCACCAGGGTCGTTTACGTCGCGCCCGTAGCGCCCTCGTCGCCACCCTGCCCATCGGCTGGCTCACGCCCCCACCACCGGCATAGTTCCAGTGGTAGTGTTTCGAAAGGGGGGATGGCGGCGACTTCGTTGCCGCTCCAGACGCCGAGTCGTGTCCAGCGTTGGGCAACAAGCTCCCAGGCTTCGATGAACTCTTCAACGGGGTCCACCAGCCATAACCAGCGCACGCCATGCTTCGCGTAACAGTCGGCTTTGACGCCGCGGTCGCGTGTCGCGGTGGATGGGCTCAGAATTTCGCACACCCAGTCGGGGGCCAGCGTCAACACCGTGCGGCCGCGCGTACTACCCAGCCGGTCGGCGTACCAGCCGGCGAGGTCGGGCACGAGAACGTCCACGCCGAGGTGTAGTTCAGGTTCAGCGAGGAGCCGCCAGCGACGTGGCCCACCCCACCCACTCTGGCCAAAGCCGCGCCGCAGCTGACTCACGGCTTCGCTCAACGCCTCGGCATGGTCCAGCCCCGACCCGGGACTTGCCACCAGCTCGCCGGCGATGATCTCGCCGGTGACATGGTCGGGCAACGCCTCGAGCTCAGCGTACAGGGCGTCGCGCTGGTTCAAAGCAGCAGCCATGACAGGCTCCAGTCAGGTGCAGGGTCAACGGTTACATTCAACTTAGCTCGGCCACTACCACCGGGCAATCCGCAAAAATCGGCGGCATCAGCGAATCATCTGGCAACAACCCCTGATTCGCCGACAGGCTTTTCTCGTTCGCCGACGCTGAGTTCCGGTGCAGCTGCTCGACGCTACGAACCCCATACACCACAACCACCCACACCCCGCACCACGATCGCCCTGCGAAGCCCTTGCGGGGGTTTGCAGGACGGGGCGGGCGTGTTACATCGTGCGGCCCGGTGATGTGAACCTGATGAGGCTGTGCGATGTTGAAGCGAATCCGAAGTGAGCGAATCCAGAACCTGCTGCAGAGCGAGATTCGCGCCATGACCCGCGCCTGTAACGAGGTCGGCGGTGTGAACCTGGGACAGGGCATCTGTGATGTGCCCACGCCGGACCTCATCAAAGAGGCCGCGTACGAGGCCATTCGCGAGAATCAGTCCATTTATACCCGGCACGACGGCGACGCTGTGCTGCGCGAGGCCATGGCCCGTAAGTTCGCGCGGTATAACGGTATTCCGCTCAATCCCGACACCGAGGTCGTCGTCACCACCGGCGCCAGTGGTGCCCTGGCGGCCACGCTCATGGCGCTGTGCGACCCCGGCGACGAGATCATCCTGTTCGAGCCGTTCTATGGGTACCACCTGAACACGGCGCTCGTGGCCGGGCTGGTGCCGAAGATTGTGCCGCTGCACCCGCCCACGTTCCATCTGGACCTGCAGCGCCTGCGCGACACCATCACGCCGAAGACACGCGCCATTCTGGTGAACACGCCGGTCAATCCGTCGGGCAAGGTGTTTTCGCGCGACGAGCTGGTGGCCATCGGCGAGATTGCCACCGCGGCCAACCTGCTCGTCATTACCGACGAAGTGTACGAATACATGGTCTATGGCGACCGGCAGCACGTCAGCATGGCCAGCCTGCCCGGCATGCGCGAGCGCACCGTGACGCTGGGCTCGTACTCCAAAACCTTCAACATCACCGGCTGGCGCATTGGGTACGCCGTGGCCGACGCGTCGCTCGCAGGTCCCATCGGCCTGCTCAACGACCTGTATTATGTGTGCTCTCCCGCCCCGCTGCAGCGTGCCGTCGCCGTCGGAATCGACCGCTTTCAGGACGACTACTACGCCGACCTGCTCGACAGCTACACCCGCAAGCGCAAACAGTTCTGCGACACCCTCACCGAGATCGGCCTGACGCCCATCGTGCCCGACGGCGCCTATTACGTGCTCGCCGACATCACGTCGCTGGGCTGCGAAGACGCCAAGGCCGCCGCCATGAAGCTGCTGCACGAGGCGAAGGTCGCGTCGGTGCCCGGCACCGCGTTCTTTACCGGCGCCGAGGGGCAGCGGCTGGTGCGCTTCTGCTACGCCAAGCAGCAGCCCGATCTGGACCGAGCCTGCGACTACCTGCTGGACTGGGGCCGCAAGCGCTAATCTCACTCTTTTTAGCTCTCCACCACCTTCCACTACGCTTCGAGGTCGCATGTATACGTTTACGCTCAACGATGAACAGAAGGCCCTGCAAAAGACGGTACGCGACTTCACCCGGGACCAGATCATCCCCGTCGCCGGAGAGCTCGACGAGCACGGCACCTTCCCCATGGACGTCTGCCGTAAGGCCTGGGAGCTGGGCCTCATGAACGTCGAAGTCCCCGAAGAATACGGCGGCCTTCACCTCGGCATCTTCGACAACTGCCTCATCAACGAAGAGCTGGCTTACGGCTGCGTCGGCGTCGCCACCACCATCACCGGCAACTCGCTCGCCGCCACGCCCATTCTCATCGCCGGCACCGACGAACAAAAGCGCGAGTACCTGGGCCGCCTGTGCAGCGAGTACATCTTTGCCTCGTACGCCACCTCGGAGCCCGACGCCGGCTCGGACGTCGCTGGTATTCGGTGCAAGTACACCCGCAAGGGCGACGAGTTCGTGCTCAACGGCACCAAGCAGTGGATCACCAACGCCGGCTACGCCAACTTCTTCGTCGTCTTCGCCACCAACGACCCCACCTCGCGCCACAAGGGCATCTCGGCCTTCATCGTGCCCGCTGACACCCCTGGCGTTAAGGTCGGCAAGAAAGAAAACAAGATGGGCCAGCGCTGCTCGAACACCGCGCAGGTTCACCTCGAAGACGTCGTGCTGCACAAGGGCCTGCTGCTGGGCAAAGAAGGCGACGGCTTCAAAATCGCCATGCGCACCTTCGACCGCACACGCCCCGACATTGGCTCGTTCGCCTGTGGCCTTATGCGCCGCGCCCTGGACGAGTCGGTCAAGTACGCCAAGGAGCGCAAGACCTTCGGCGTGCCGATCGCCGAGCACCAGGCGATTCAGTTCATGCTGGCCGATATGGCGATCGCGTACGAAGCCGGCCACCTGCTGACCTTCAAGGCCGCCGCCATGCTCGACGCCGGAGCGCCCGCCTCCATCGTGAGCTCGTACTCCAAGGCCTTCGCCGCCGACAACGCCATGAAGGTGGCCACCGACGCCGTTCAGATCTTCGGCGGCAACGGCTACACCAAGGAATACCCGGTCGAAAAGCTGATGCGTGACGCCAAGTTGCTGCAAATCTACGAAGGCACGTCGCAAATCCAGCGCATCATTATCGCACGCCACCTGCTCGCCTGAACCATCGGGAGCCCATGGCCCAGCCGCGATTCAGCATCAACTGGGGATTGTTGGCCCGAGCCAGCCTGCTGGCCGGTGTCATTGGCGCTGCCTTCGTGGCGTGGCCCGGCCTGCAGTGCATGGTCAACGTCCTGAACAACGAGCAGTTCTCGAACCTCAGCGAGGCCGAGGAGGTCTGGGTGTATGGGGGCAGGCAGGGCGACGGTTCTGCCAGACCGGGTAGCGGTGCACAGGGCGCGTTCTCGCGTCGGCTCTTTGGCGGGATTGCGCCCTGCTCATGGGCGGCCGTTCGACACGCCGACGACTGGAAAGGCATGCTCGCAGCCGGCGGTCTGGTCGGGTTTGTGCTTTTGTCGTGGTTCAATCACCTGAGCTGGCGACGGGGCGTCGTTCGGGCCGCCCGCGCACCGGTGCGCGGCTACACCACACAGGCCAACACCGTCGTCACAAGACCCAGCGCTGCCTGGCCGGCCGCAGAGCCGTCGGGTTCACGCACAGCGGCCAACCCCACCGTCACCGGCTCACGCACAGCGGCCAACCCCGCCGTTACCGGCTCACGCACAGCGGCGAACCCTACCGTCACCGGCTCACGCTCGGCGGCGTATGATGCGGTGAGCGCGCGCGCGGCTCGCACCACCAGCTCGTCGACATCGTCTGTCACAACCGAATGGCAACGCACCGGCTCGACTCCGATTGCGCCGTCGGGTTACGGCACCGCAGGCCCGCCGGCGCGGCCCACGGCCAGCGCGATTCAGTCGACGGCCCGACCCGACACCCTGCGGTTTGCCAGCGACGACGACTGGGATGACATACCGGTGCCATCGGCACTCGGACGGCAGGAACCCGACCCCGGGAGCCCGTTTGACCACCTGCCCGACGAGCAGTTTCTGATCGATGCCGGCCTGCAGGACCGAACGCCGAAAAAGAATTAGCCTTCGTTTCGCGACCCTTTGCCCATGAGGGCTGCACCGCAAACTTGGCAAATCGGGCCGCATGGGTTCTACTGCCGCGCATGATGCCAGTCTGTCTGGGCCTGCCATGCAGGTGGTTCAGCGCTGGACCGGTTTGCTCTGCGAGGTCGCATGGCACGTTCGAAGAGTGGCTTCGACTGGGGATTCTGGGCAAAGGCGTGCCTTCTCGTGAGCCTTCCGCTGTTGGCGTGGACCCTGTGGCCCGGTGGACAATGTCTGGGACAGGCGCTCAGCAACGAGGGCTTTACGGCGCTCTCGGCCGACGATCAGGCCTGGGCGACGCTTCTTCAGGAGAGCGGCGTGCTGTCCAGCGGCGATAGCATGGGGGAGAGGTCGGCGTTTCAACGACTGGTGCGCGCGTTGGGTCCCTGCACGCAGGTGGCGTTTCATCGAAGCGAGCTCTGGCAGTGGGTCGTCACGGGCGTCGTACTGCTCGCGGCCGGTTTGTGCTTCTGGCTGAAGTATCGGCAGCACCGAAATGCGCTGGGCCAGGCCATGACAAAGCTGGCGCAGACCGGCGTAAACGCGAACCCTCCCCTTCAGCCGACCGATCCCGCTTCATCTGCCGCCGAGGCAACCCCGGGCGGCGCGCATGCGGGTGCCGCGCCCGGACGAGCCATCGTTCCCACACCAGCCGGCGAACCCGCCAGCCGAGCCACGACGCAACAACCCGCGGCAGTCAAAAGCCGCTTTACCGCCTCGCAAGCGGCCGTCGGCAGCCCCTCTGGCGCCCGGTCGGGTAGCTCCACCGCGCAGCACCGCGCTATTGGGCCCGGTGAACCCGGAACCAGCCGAAGCAGTCATGACGCTGCCGATGCATCGCGCGGCCAGGGTTCCCGCGTTCCCATCTCCGCAGATCCTCTCAGCAGCCTGGGTGGCGGCGCGGCCATACGACAGGCGGTCAACACGAGCAGCCAACGAGCCGTCGCCTTCGCGTTCGACGACGACTGGGACGACGCACCGCTGCCTGAAGAGTCTGCCGCCCTGCCCAACCCGCCCGAGGTCTCGGCCACCGACGACACCTACGTACCGCGGTCCGACCGGGCGCTCGCGCCAACGCTGGCGACAGCGCCAGACAGTTTCAACGACGACACGGCACATGCAGCGCACGCGCTTGCGCCTACCCTTGCGCCTACCCTTGCAGCCGACGACCGTTCCACCGCTGACGATGACGCCCGCACCGCGCGCGCCGAGTTGGCGCTGGCTGCAACGCTGGTCGTACAGCCGACGCAGATGGCAAACGTTGAGGCAGATGCCGCCAGCACGCCCGCAACCGCTGCCACCGTCGTGCCTGCCACCGTCGTGCCTGCCAACGTCGTGCCTGCCACCGTCGTGCCTGCCACCGTCGTGCCTGCCACCGTCGTGCCTGCCACCG
>JAGWVZ010000116.1 GCA_018970625.1 Myxococcales bacterium
GTGGGGACACAGGACAGCGAGGGTAACTGGCTTGAGCTGCGCCGATTGCCGGGAGATGAACTGGAAGCGGCGTTTCATCTTGAGTCCAGCGAGCCGCTACCGATGAGGTTGTTTGAGCGTGGCGAACGCGGTGCCCTCGTGGTTTTGCCGGCTCGTCGTTCACTGCTTCAACAGGCGGGTCCTGTCGGAGTGCCACTGGTCGGACTTGCGCTGGCCGCAGTTCTGATGACCCTGGTGAAGGTGATCCAGTTTCTGTGGAGTCGGTGGACCCTGAGATTCGTGCCCGGACTGCATCAGGTTGTGGGTGTCCGTGGCGACGTCGATTTGTCCAGAGCGTCCACGATGCGGGTATCGGGCGTTGCTCGACACCTGCTGTCCGCGATGACGCGGTTCGCGGATGCGGGTCAGAGCGCGCCACGTGTTCTGGCGATGGATATCGCTGTTGCGCTTGAACTTCAGGCACTGCAGCGCGGTCTCGGGACGCTGAAGGTGATTGCCGCAGCTGCTCCACTGTTGGGGCTCCTTGGGACCGTAAGCGGCATGATCGAGACGTTCGAGGTGATCAATACACGTGGCACAGGCGATGCTCGCGCACTCAGTGGTGGTATCGCGGAGGCGCTCGTCACCACTGAAATGGGTCTCTGGATAGCGATACCGACCGTATTGTTGCACACGGCATTGGCAGGATGGGCGGAACGCCTGTCGCTCAGGCTATCGGCCGGAGCTGCCGTTCTGGCGTCGTTTGAACCTGACGGTATGGCCGGCAGTGGTGGACCGTCGGCTTCGCGGCGGGAAGATCAGGTGTCAACGACCTCTCCCGAGGCTCAGCAGGGACTGGCATGAGACCCGATGTTCTGGAAGAGTACCTGCGGGATGGGGGAGCGGTGCTCTGGCTACTGTTGTGCCTGGGCACGGTGCTATGGGCGCTGATTATGCTGCGCTTTCGCTATCTGCTGAGCTGGTCCCGACCGAATCGGGTGCAGCTGCCATTGAAGGATGCAGGTAGAAGCATGACCGTGACGCGGCGTCTTTTTTCCCATGACGAAATCAGCCGTCGTCTGAATTGGGGCGCGCGATGGATTCGGACGCTGGTTGTGGTGGCTCCGCTGCTGGGATTGTTGGGGACCGTGTCCGGGATGGTGGAGACTTTTTCGGCTCTTGCGGGCGACCCCGATGCGGGCGCCTCCGTAGCCGGCGGGATCAGTGAGGCGTTGGTGACGACACAGTTTGGGCTCATTCTGGCGATTCCCGGTACGTTGGTGGGGCGTTGGCTGGATCGGCGCGCAAGCACGATTCTGGAGCTTGTTCGAGCGGGTCGTCCGGAGGTTCCATGAAGCGATTTTCGTTGCAGCCGATGGCCGACAATAGCAGCGAAATTGACCTGTCCCCGCTGATCGACATGACCTTTTTGCTGCTGATTTTTTTCATGGTCACGACCACGTTTGTCGATGACGTCGAAATGCGCATTGAGCGCCCGGGCGCTGCCAGCGGTGAGACGGTGCAGCAGCGTTCAATCCGGGTCGCGGTGACCGCTTCGGGGAACGTCCTTGTGAACGGTGTGGTGGTGGATGTTTATATGCTGCAGTCGGCGCTTCATCCGCTGCTCGAGAATGACGAATCTCCTCATGTGGTCATCGTCGCCGACCGGTCCGTTGTGACGGAGCAGCTCGTGGAAGTGATTGATCAGTGCAGGCTCGCCGGTGCCAGAGATGTGGCATTGGCCGTCGAACAGTCGGGGCCATAAACATGGCTCACGAGACGCCTCCGATAAACGTCGCTCCCGGTGAAGCAGCGACCAACGGTCCTGACCCCGTTGAGGAAAATCGTCGAGCGTTGAGTGATCCTCTTTTGAAGTCGTCGCAGGGTCTGGCGAGAGCGGCAAGCGACCTTCCCCCGGGGATCAGCGCCGGGTCAGCTGAGCGCGAGAGGCACGCGCGGACGATCGATCACATCGGTGGTAACGGTTTTCCAGAACTTCCTGACTGGTGGTCTGCGCTGTTGGCCTTGGTTCTGGGTTCCAGCGTAACGGCCGTGTGTTTGTTGATGGCCGCCTGGTCATCTGAAGTCACGGTCGCAGCGGTGAAAGAGGCCGAGGCGGGTGGCGAGGCCCCCATCGTTTTTCCGGACCTGGTTCGTCCGCCGCCACCATCCCTGAGCACGCTGGGTCAAACGCCCACGGTGGTGGCTGCGTGGAACACCCCGTCTGTGCCAGGCCCGGTTGTGCTACCGGCCGCTCCTTCGTCAGCCACCGTTGCAACGTTCGGTGCAGCGCCTGGCGCGGGAGTATCCGGACTGGCAGGCTTGTCGCTCACCGGGGGAGCGTCGCTTTTGTTGGGGCAACCGCGCGTCTCTGAGCCGCAGGTATTCGAAGAGGACGCTGTCGATCAGCCTCCGCGGTCGATCGGCGAACGGGCACGCACCTACCCCGCCGAGGCACTCGCACTGCAGATGGAAGGCTTTGTGCGCTTGCGACTGCGCATCGATGAGGACGGCCGGGTACAGGAGGTGCGTGTTCTGGAAGCCGTACCTTCAGGTGTCTTCGACGCATCAGCCGTGGAAGATGCGCGCCGCTGGCGATTCTCGCCGGCCCTGCACAACGGTGAGGCGGTCGAAGTCTGGGCCACCACCCAGGTGGACTATGCGCTGGAGTAGTGGCCGCGCATGCGCGAGCGCCATGGTCCGGCCTGGGGTGCCGTGGATCACGGCGTGGCTTGTGGGTTTCGTCTTTGCCTTGACCGCATACGCACAGGTCGGAGCGGACACCGTGACTGACTTCGAGCGCTCGAATGAGGTGTCGCCCGCTGAAGTGCGTCTGCAACAAGTGCTGGAGATGCTGCCGGATTTACTGTTGTCGGCTCGCTGGACTGAAGCGACCGCGCTGATTGAATCGTCCGAACTGGACCCGGCAGACGCGATGGCTTTGCAGGGGTTTGTACTGCTGCGGTCGAGTTCTCCAGAGCTGGCCCGTGCGGCGTTTCTGCGTGCGCTACAAGCTCGACCTGAGCGATTGGGAATATGGCTTTATGTAGCTCAGTGTTCAGTCGCGCTGGGCGAAGCAGCCCCTGCAATGGACGCCTATCAGCGTGGTTTGCCTGCTGGCCGTGACGTACCTGCTGTCTGGTTACTGGGGGCACAGATTGAGCTGCTGAACGGCCATCATTTGAGGGCCTGGGACGTACTCGGGGAGGCTGAGCGTCGATTTGGGTCCATGCCCGATGCGGACTTGCTGCGGACCCAGATATTGTGGGAGGTCGGGATCCGGTGGGCGATGGTTCCGTGGCAGATGACGCAGGTTGACCGGGCCGAGGCATGTCGTTGGTGGCGCGTGGCTCGCACACGGGATGAATCCGCCGGTTTACCGACGCAAGGACATCAGCAGGCTCCGCGGGCAGAAGAAGATTCGCCATTGTGGGCTGGGACCACCGGTCTATGGGCAAGCGCGTGTGACCCTGACGTGCGGAGCGCGAGACCTTACTCTGACCGGCTGCATACGTTGCAGGGCGGTGGTGATTCAGACCCTGACGACCGAATCCAGCGGCTTGCGCGGTCTGGCGAGTGCGAGCGTGCTGTGGCGCTGGGTTCGGTTTATGACGACGAGGTCACCGATGAAACCCAGCGGTGGCTCGACTGGTGCGTGTCGCAGCAGTAGTGCGTCGGTAGTCATAACCGCTTATTGAAAATTATAGAAAAGTCATGGGCGGTTCCGACGCGAGGGCTGGACGCCCGAAGACTCTGGGTGATCCGATGGCCCGCCCTGATAGCAACGGACAGGGCGCGATCGGCCGGTTAAGGAGGAACAGCCATAGCCCGAGATGACTCCCTGCGGCCCGAGTGACATGGACGTGCGGCGGTCAAGCAACGACAGCTGACGGCGGGCCGTGGGGGCGACAACTCCGGCACTGCACAGACACCACCGTTCTCTATGTGGCGCATCATCGGCGGTCTTCAGCACAGCCGGCAACGGCGGCTTCACGTGAGGGGACCTTGGAACAATCTCGGGCGGCAGGCCGATGTCGTGCAGTTCCGGTGATGCTGGCAATGCTGTGCAGACTGGACCTTGGCGCCGAAACATGGTTGAGAGCGGGACCGAGTTTCTTTTCCCTTCTGTGGAGTTTGACGTCATGCAGCGCGCATTCTGGAACGTTGTATCGCTGACAGGGCTGATGTGCCTGTTGGCCACACAGGCTCAGGCACAAACGGCCGACGGCATCGGTGGTCGAACGGAAGCTGAGGGACCGGTGAGTGCTGATGAGGCGGCTGCGAACATTGACGACCTGCTTCAACTCTCGGAGTACCAGCCTCGCTATTACGCGTTCGCTCTTCGTACGTCGGCGGTGTACACACCGGCGTTCCTGCTGAACGCGTTCTTTAGTGAGCACACGAACATGTGGCAGTCGGGAGTGACCAACTTCTCATATGGGGGGCAGTTCACCACGAGAATTCCTGACAAGTTTGATGTGACGGTAGGCCTTGACTGGACCAATATGCGGACCGCAGACGGGTACTGGCTGGAGAGCGGAGACCCGGTTCGTGACGCCGACTACACGGAAAGTAATCTGTCGTTGCTGGGTGCCGATGTATCGTTACACTGGTTCAACAACCTGAACCGTCGTCAGAATCTGCAGTCCTACTATGGTTTTGGTCTGGGGCTCGGTGTCGTGTTGGGTGAGTTCAGTAAATACGATGTGGATGTCGAGCAATGCGGCTGGACACCCGAGCAGCGCGCGTCGGAAAATCCAGATTTGCTTGGTGAATGCGATAATGGATTTATTCCGGTGAATAATCCGGAAGACCGAATCCCTCCGGTGCTTCCGTCGTTCTCTCTGACGACGGGCCTTCGGTATTTGATCACCGATCATGTGAGTATGTCTGCCGAGATTGGCTGGAAGTCATTCTATTTCTATGGCGGTTTAAATGTCGGTTATTACTGGTTCGCACGCCAGTAATCCCTTGTGTACCACCTCTCTGGTCTGAACTGGAGCATATTGCATGGACAAGCGAGTTGCATCACCTGCCAACGCTCTGGATGGATTGCAGGATGGTATGACGATCATGTCCGGAGGCTTTGGCCTCTGTGGCAATCCTGAGAACCTGATTCGCGCGATTGCCGAGCGAGGTACCCGTGATTTGACCGTGATCAGCAATAACTGCGGTACCGACGAATTCGGTCTTGGTTTGCTGTTGCGCAATGGTCAGATTCGCAAGATGGTTTCGAGCTACGTCGGCGAAAACAAGACCTTTGAGCGACTCTATCTGAGTGGACAACTGGAGGTTGAGCTCACGCCTCAGGGGACGCTGGCCGAGCGTATTCGGGCAGGAGGTGCAGGTATTCCGGCTTTCTTTACGCCCACGGGCTTTGGCACCATGGTTGCGGAAGGCAAGGAAACGCGCATGTTTGATGGTCGTGGGTATGTTCTGGAGCATGCGCTGAGAGCTGACTTTGCTATCGTGAAAGCGTGGAAAGGCGATCACTACGGGAATCTGGTATTCCGTAAGACCTCGCGAAACTTTAACGCGATGATGGCGACCGCTGCGAAGGTAACGATTGCGGAGGTGGAGCAGCTGGTTGAGCCACATGAGCTGGACCCGGACCAGATTCATACGCCAGGCATCTATGTGCAGCGTATTTTTCAGGGTGCATCGTACGAAAAATGGATTGAGCAACGCACCGTTCGCCCTCGGCCGGAGAATTAATCATGGCACTTTCTCGCGAACAGCTGGCTCAGCGAGCCGCGCGTGAGCTGCGCGATGGCTACTATGTGAACCTGGGTATCGGAATCCCGACGCTGGTAGCCAATTATATACCTGACGGTATGCGAGTCATGCTGCAGTCTGAAAACGGCATGCTCGGTATCGGGCCGTTTCCTTACGCTGGTGAAGAAGACCCCGACCTGATCAATGCAGGCAAGCAGACTGTAACCATTACGGAAGGCGGGGCTTATTTTTCGTCGGCCGATTCATTTGCAATGATTCGTGGTGGCCACATTAATCTCGCCATTCTCGGGGCCATGGAGGTGTCTGAGCGGGGCGACCTTGCCAACTGGATGATTCCAGGAAAGATGGTGAAGGGTATGGGTGGCGCGATGGATCTGGTTGCGGGGGCGCAGCGTGTGATCGTGGTCATGCAGCACACGAACAAGGAAGGTGAATCCAAGGTGCTTCGGGAATGTACGCTTCCCTTGACCGGAGTGCGCTGTGTCCACGCGGTACTGACCGATATGGCTTTCTTTGAGGTGGGAGAGCGCGGACTGATTCTGCGTGAGCTCGCACCGGGTGTGACCGTGGAAGACATCGCTTCCTGCACTGAAGCTGCGTACTCAGTGGCTGCCGACGTGCACACCATGACGTTTGGCTGACCGCGTCGACAATCGGCGGTTTTCCGGTAACGACCCTGCATTCGTGTATCTGCACAGGTCGAGGAACGGTCTGAAGCCGGATGTGGCATCACTCGCTGGGCGTAGCACACAATATTGGCGTCGCTCACAACAGAAACCATCGCCTCTGGACATCGCGCTTGAGATTGCCATTTCCGGAATCTTTTTCGAGTGAAGTGGAGCAGGTAGCGGTCGCACTGGCGGACGTGATTGAACGTCGCGTGGCCGATGACCTGCGTGCTCCGCACCCTGTATTTACGCTGGACCATCCCGATACTCATGACTTTGACGACGCGATTTCGGCCCAGTTTTCAGAGGACGGACGTTATTTGCACTGCAAAGTCTGTGTCTCTCATCCCGGACCTGAACTAGCTCCCGGTAGTCTGGTTTTCGAGGAGGCGCAACGTCGTGGCGCTTCTATTTATTTACCCGATCGGGTTGTGCCCATGTTGCCTGCGATACTGTCGGAAGACGTGTTGAGTCTGAAGCAGGGTCGGGTGAGGCAGGCATTATGTCTGGAGTTTGTCATTCCGAGCGACCCAACTCTTTGGGTTCCATCCATCGAGTATTCGCTGAATGTTCACCCGGTTCGGGTGATTCGTAATGTGCTGTATGGACACGAGTTGCCCGATGATTTTCCTGCAGCCCTGATGTATCAGTGGTCTGACTGGCGACGTCGAATCCGCAGCTCGGCCGGAGCCGTGATTCTGCCTCGGGTTAGAACCCGCCCTGCAAAGGGGCAGGATGGCAGAGTGGCGCTATGCGTTACCGAGAGGGACGATGCCGAGCACCGCATGATTGAAGAGCTCATGATATTCTTTAATTCATGCGTTGCGGAATGGTGTTTTTTGCATTCTGTGCCCTGTCTTTATCGTAGCTCAGAGCCGTATCGCAATCCTGAGCAGGTGGCCGTCTGGCTGTCCCATGTCGATCAGGCGCTGGCTCGTAGTCAGGTGTTTCGTCATGCCGGACGAGCGATCACTTCGCTTGTACCAACGAAGCATCACACGGTAGGTGTGGAGCGATATACGCAGGCGACCAGTCCGGTTCGTCGGTTCAGCGATGTGCTGGTACACGCGGCTGTAGGTGCGTCGCTTCGCAGAGCGCCTTCGCTTTCTGGGCCGGCCATGTTGGCTCGTTTTCGTGCGTCAGAAGCGGGGAGTGAGGCGGGCCGTCGGTTGACGCGACACGAGGAGCGGCTGGCATTTCAAGCCTACTATGGCGGCCTGCCTGACCAGAACGTCCTGATTCTCGCCCTGCGGCGTGCGTCGGCGAATGACGAGTTGGATGCTGTGATCTCTGATCTGGAGATACCGGTTCGTCTGCGAACCCGATTGCCCGTCGCCGCGGGCGATCGGGTGGTTGCGCGGTGGGTGGAGGCTGCTGGCGACAGGCTCGTGTTTCAGGCGATTTAGTGACGGTGTCACCTGCGCATTTGTCGTTGGGCTCGTGTGGAAAGGGTGATGTGGGGCTGCGGTGTAGGACACAGAGTGGTTGTTTCACGATGTCGCAGCAAACTTTCCTTTCGGCGCGACGAATTCTTGCGATTCTGGGAGGTGTGATCCAGTCTGAGCGCCTGCGTTGCAGCGATTGATGCATGCATTGTTTCCGACTTCGCCCGGCGACCTGTGCCGACGTTTCGAGCGACTCCCTATCATGAAGGCTCCATCGTGCCTGAGTCAGCGCTCGGAGCACCGCATGGCAGCTGTCCGGCCTGCGGTGCAACGAGTCGCCGGGGGCGGGTGGGGGTGTTGCAGCGCGAGCCGATCGTGGAGCTACTGCAGTGCCCGGAGTGTGGAGCTTCGGCGGCGTCTCGATTCCCCAGCGACGAATGGCTGATGGCCTGGTACGCGCGATACTACGGGGATCGCAAGACCGGGGTGACTTTCACGGGCTTCGAGCGATTCGCTGCGCATATTGAACCCCACGTGCAGGTGCCATTGAGCGCTCCACTCCGGATTCTGGATTTTGGTTCTGGCGATGGGGCTCTGGCGATCGCCATCGCGAAGCGATGGCTGGACCGTGTCGGTGGGCGCGCGGAGATCGTGCTGGTTGACTATCATCCGGCGACGAATTGCGACGACCCGCGGATTCAGGTTACGCCGTGTCGGAGTCTGGATGATGTGCATGTTCTTTCGTCACTCGTGTTGGCGAGTGCGATTCTGGAACACGTGCCTGACCCCGAGGGGACGCTGAAGAGACTCACGGCGTGCCTGGCTCCTGAGGGGCTTTTTTATGCGCGAACGCCGTGGGTAGAGTCATTTGTGCGGTGGATTCCCGGTTTCGATGCGGGATATCCGGGTCATTTGTATGATTTAGGACCAGGATGGTGGAATTCGGTTGGGGCGCGTCTGCAGTTGTCGGTGACGCCGGAGCGTTCACAGCCTTCCATCGTGGAGACGGGTCTTGGTCAGGCACCAGCGCGCACGGTAGCTGCGTGGATTCTGAAGGCCCCGGGTCATGTAGAAGCACGATTTCGCGCTGAGTCGCACGGTAACCGCTTTTGGGGGTGGGTAGGGGGCTGGGAAGTGTTCTGGCGCAAGCGCGACCTCTGACGTTGCAGAGGCGGGTGACCTGCGAATCTGAAACGGATGGCGGTGGTTTCAGATTGCTGAACTTAGTCGGGTGTACAGCCGTCGCCGCCACAGGTATCGATGATCTCTCCATTTC
>JAGWVZ010000117.1 GCA_018970625.1 Myxococcales bacterium
GTGAAAGTCTGCGCAGCACCCGATGTGCGCGATTGGGCGCAGAAATTAGACGACTCAGCCCTTCTCAAGCGACAGCATGGTTGAGACTGCGTCGGGGCATTGCTAGGTCGAACGAAGTGACTTCGTTGAATTGCCACCCCCTGGCTGCCATGACCACGACAAAGCCTCTGTCTTCAGGTTCGGATTCTGCTCACAGCACCCCCGTGCGCTTTGTGACCGCGGCCAGCCTCTTTGACGGACACGACGCATCCATCAACATCATGCGCCGAATTCTTCAGGCGCAGGGGGCTGAGGTCATTCATCTGGGACACGACCGATCGGTGGACGATGTGGTCCGCGCGGCGGTGGAGGAGGACGCGCACGGGATCGCGATTTCTTCGTACCAGGGCGGGCACAATGAGTACTTCTCCTACATGGTTCAACGGCTTGCCGAGCTGGGCCGCCCCGATATCCGCGTGTTCGGCGGCGGGGGAGGAACCATCACCGACAGGGAGATCGCCTGGCTGCACGACCAGGGTGTATGCCGAATTTACTCCGTCGAAGATGGCCGCCGTCTAGGGCTTGAAGGCATGATTCGCGACATGGTCGAACGGGCACGACGCGAGCTGGTACAGGATGCCGATGTGTTGCCGGACGTGGCGGTGACCGACGGAGTCGCCGTCGCCCGATTGCTGACCATGGTCGAAGCTGCTTCGTCACGCCCGGAGCAGTTTCCGGCGCTTGGCGCCACGATAAACAGCTGGCTGGAGCAGCGGTCCGCGCAGTCCAGCGGAGTTGTCGTCGGCATCACGGGCACGGGCGGCGCGGGCAAATCCTCGCTCACCGATGAGCTCGTACGACGGCTGCTGCAGCGATATCCCGACCTGCACATCGCGGTGCTCTCTATCGACCCCACACGCCGCCGAACCGGCGGAGCGTTGCTGGGGGACCGGATTCGCATGAACTCCGCTGGCCATCCTCGTTTGTTTATGCGGTCCATGGCCACCCGCGAGGCAAACCGTTCCATGTCGGCCGCCGCGAGCGATGCCGTCCGAGCCCTTCGCGCCGTAGGTTTCCAGCTCATCCTCGTCGAAACAGCCGGCATCGGTCAGAGCGGCAGCGAAATCGTCGAGGTCTGCGACATCCCCGTGTACGTGATGACTCCCGAGTATGGGGCTCCATCGCAGCTCGAGAAGATCGACATGCTCGACTGGGCACAGGTGGTTGCCATCAACAAGGCGGACCGATTCGGTGCCGAAGACGCACAGCGCTACGTCGCCCGCCAGATGATCAGGAATCGGCAGAGCTTCCAACTGCAGCCTTCCGACATGCCCGTGTTCCTGTGTTGCGCCAATCGATTTGCCGATTCCGGGGTCGATGCGCTGGCCAACCACTTGGCGGACCTCTTTGATGCGCGTCTGCCACACCCTATTGAGCGGCAGCCGCTGGCGCGGGTTCCTGCCTCACCGCAAACGATTCTGCCGGCTCGCCGCACCCGCTATCTCTCGGAAATCTCCGACGCTGTTCGCAGCTGGCGCCGACGTGGCGAACAACAGGTCGAGGTCGTCTTTCGGGCCGATGGCATTCGCAGGGCGGCCGTTGAACTGGGTTGGACTGCACCGCTGACCTGGGGTGAAAGTCAGGCCGTTCAGGTGTCCGAATCGCCCGTTTTGCAAGTACTCATGCAACGTTGGAACGAGCTGCAGCAGGAACTCGACCCCACCGCAGCACGACTTCTGAACGAGACTCCCGCCCTGCTGAACAGCTTCTGTGACCCCGAAAACGTCTATGAAGTGCGCGGTAAGCAAATTCGGGTGCAAAATTATACCGAGAGTCTTTCCGGAACGGGAATTGCCAAGGTCGCCGTTCCGAAAACAGCCGAAGCGTCCGAGCTGCTGCGCTGGCGCTGGTTTGGCAACGTCCCGGGTGAGTTTCCCTACACCACCGGTGTGTTTCCCTATAAGCGCGTCGGCGAAGACCCGACCCGCATGTTTGCCGGCGAAGGCATGCCCGAGCGCACCAACCGGCGGTTCCATTACCTGTCCAAAGGACAGCCGGCCATTCGGCTCTCGACAGCCTTCGACTCGGTTACGCTGTATGGGCGCGACCCCGCACTGCGTCCGGATGTCTGGGGAAAAGTGGGAAATTCGGGTGTGAGCGTGTGCACGCTCGATGACGCCAAACGCCTGTATTCCGGCTTTGACCTGATCGCACCTTCGACCAGCGTCTCCATGACCATCAACGGTCCAGCGCCCGCGATTCTGGCCATGTATTTCAACACCGCGATTGATCAGGCGGTCGAGCGACGCCTGAAAGCCACGGGCCGCTGGGAGCTCGCCGAGCGCAAAGCGTCGGAACTCCGCGGAACCTCTGCGGGGTATCGGGGAGAGCTCCCTCCCACGCACGATGGCGGCGGACTTGGGCTGCTCGGCGTCTCGGGCGACCAGATGATGGACGCAGACGAGTACGAATCCATTCGTGCCGAAGTGCTCGCGCAGGTGCGCGGCACGGTTCAGGCGGATATTCTCAAAGAGGATCAGGCGCAGAATACCTGCATTTTCTCGACCGAATTCGCGCTACGCATGATGGGTGATATTCAGGAGTATTTTAATCAGCGCGACATTCGCAATTTCTATTCGGTCAGTATTTCGGGCTATCACATCGCCGAAGCTGGGGCCAACCCGATTACCCAGCTGGCGTTCACGCTGGCGAACGGGTTCACGTTTGTTGAGTATTATCGTTCCCGGGGGATGGATGTTGATCTTTTCGCTCGTAACCTCTCGTTTTTCTTCAGTAATGGTATCGACCCCGAGTACACGGTGATCGGTCGGGTCGCGCGCCGTATCTGGGCGGTCGCCATGCGCGACCTCTACGGCGCCAACCCGCGCAGCCAGCAGTTGAAGTATCATATTCAGACCAGCGGGCGCTCGCTGCACGCTCAGGAGATTGATTTCAACGATATCCGAACAACGCTGCAGGCTTTTTACGCCATCGCGGACAACTGCAACAGTCTTCACACCAACGCGTATGATGAGGCCATTACGACGCCTACAGAGGAGTCTGTGCGGCGCGCTGTGGCGATTCAGCTGATCCTGAACCGTGAGTTCGGCATGCTCAAGAACGAGAACCCTTTGCAGGGCGCCTATTTCGTTGAGCAGCTGACGGACCTCGTTGAGGAGGCGGTTCTGGCCGAGTTCGACCGCATCTCGGACCGTGGGGGCGTGCTGGGAGCGATGGAGTTGATGTATCAGCGGTCGCGCATTCAGGAAGAATCCATGGTGTACGAGCACCGAAAGCACTCCGGGGAGCTGCCCATCATCGGTGTGAACACCTTCCTGAATCCCCGGGCCGGCGATGGCGTGGTCGAAGTAGAGCTGGTGCGAGCCGGAGACGACGAAAAACAGGCGCAGCTGGATGACCTGAAGGCGTTTCATGAGCGCAACCAGCCCCGATCGGCTGCCGCCCTGCAAAGACTGCAGGAGGTGGCGCTGGCCGGTGGGAATATCTTTGCCGAGCTCATGGAAACGGTAAAGTCATGCTCGCTGGGGCAGATTACAGATGCCCTGTTCAGCGTGGGTGGCCAATACCGACGCAATATGTGAACGCGGCTGCCCGCTCGGCGCTCACGCGTGATTCAGCCATTGCTGCAGCTCGCTTCCGTAGAGCCGTGGTGCACGCTGGAGAGCCGCCACATCGGCTGAGCCGGTCAGCATCATGACCGTCTTCAGGGCGAGCAGCTGTTCTTCGGCGACCTGTTCGGCGCCCTCTTCACCGCGTGACATGGTCGCCCGCAGCCAGGGAAGTGCCGAGGATGCCACGCGCGCGCCCAGTGCGATGGCCCGTGCGGCGTCCAGTCCGTTCCGAATGCCGCCCGAAGCGATGGTCACCATGCCGGATTGTACGGCCCAGGCGACCGCGGGAGCGGTGGGCACTCCCCAGTCCCACAAAAGTTCGCCGAGCTGCGCCTGAACACCGCGTGCGCGCAGCGCTTCGACACCGACCCAGGTGGTTCCGCCGGTTCCACTGACATCGACCGTCGTGATGCCGGCTTTTCGGAGACGGGCGAGGGTGCGACGCGACATGCCGCAGCCGGTTTCCTTTGCGATCACGGGTACATCGAGCTCGTTCGCCAGGCGCTCAATGGCATCTGCACACCCCTGAAAGTCACGGTCACCGTGCGCCTGAATCATCTCCTGTCCGGGGTTGAGATGCACGCAGAGGGCGTCGGCGCCAATGCGCCTGACCAGCTCGCGGATCTCGGCAGTGCTTGATGTCGCCGCTTGCACGGCGCCGATGTTGCCAAACAACACGACATTGGGCGCGATGTCCCGCACTTCGTAGGAGCTTGTGAGCGAGGGGTCACGCAGCATCGCCCGCTGCGAGCCGACACCAAAAGCCAGACCATGTCGCTCGGCGACGCGCGCGATCGTACGATTGATGTCGCGCGCGGCGTCCGCGCCACCCGTCATACCACTGACCATGAGCGGGGCTGCGAGGGTTCGTCCACACAGCTCAACCCGGGTATCCAGGGCATCAAACGCGAGCTCTGGCAACGAGTCGTGCATGAGGTGCACCTGCTCGAGCAGGGTGGAACGGCCGCGTGCTTCAACCGGGGCGTCGTTGCAGAGGTTCAGGTGGTCGACCTTTCGCTGTGCGAGCAGCTCCGGGCTATCGTTGTCGTGCGTCATGGATGGCTCAACGTGTTTGGGCGCCGCGATGGCATGTTATAGCGCAGCGTCTGAGGGATGCACATGGCGGTGTCAAAGTTCGCCCGATGGACATTGTCGCGGTCACCCGTTGTGCGTCGGGTGGACGGCAGGGCGACATGCGCGCAGAAGGCTTGCACCTCTACAAGTCGCCGGTAGAGTGCGCGAGTGATGACAGAATACCGCTTTCCAATCCCGTCCGCTGAGCGAGTGCTGCTGCTCGTGTCGGGCATTACGGCGACCGCCATGCTTCCGATGATCTGGCGCGTGGTGAGCGTGGCCGTGGACGTTACGGGCATGTCGTTGTTGGAATTCTTGAATTATTACAGCGAGGTGCGCCTTCCGCTGGCTGGCGTGCTGGTCGTCTGGTTGCTGGCTGTCTGGGCGGGTTGTTCATGGTGGCTGCAAAAAAGCCGCACGATACTCCGCTTCGATTCGGAACGGATTCGGTACTCACGACCTGCTTTTGGCGGACTTCCCGGGACCGCGCGCTCGCTGGAAGGTCGACCATCGGAGGTTCTGTCCCTTCACGTTGTCAGGCGGATGCGCGGAGCGCAGATGTCGTGGTGCGTTGAGTTCCGACTTCAGGGGCGAACCGTGCTGCTCAATCTCGAACACGCGACCTCGGCTGACCAGCCGCGCCCAGTGCGCCCCCGGGACGGGGCGGGTGCATTGTCCCATCCACTCGTGGCGGCGCTTGCACATTGCACGTCACAGGTTCCGAGGCTCTTGTGAACCATTTCCTTCGTTTCCTCGTGATTAGTTTGGCGCTTCACTCGCTGACGGCCTGTCCGAGTTTTCCGTTTATGCGGAGAGACCCGGATGTCGGCGAGAATCTGGGTCGCACGGCCAGTGTGTCTGACATCGCATCGCAGTTTGAACGTCTGGACGACCTCGAGGCGCTTGGATTGGCGTTCGGCGAGCTGGACGACGCGCTGTCGTCAGCCGGCGTGAGCGATTCGCAGCGAACGCAGCTGATGGCGATTCGTGGTGAGGCGCTCCTGGATATGGCGGTGCTGGCCGACGTGCTGGTCGACGCGAACCCCATTTCGGCTGAAGGTCTGTATGTGACGGTGGCACGGCAGGCGCTGCGGGTTGACGACGCCAGCCCGGACGATAGTGCGGTGATCGCCGCAATCATCTCGGATTTGCGAGCGGGTGACTGGGATGAGCGGGACGTGCTCTTTGCCCGGTCGCTGATGGATGCGGCCTTCTCGTCCGATGACGATGAGTCGTGGTACGGTTCTGAGGTGAGGGGCAGTCGGGTCGGGCCCCATGCTCGACTGATGGCGTTGTCGCGTGCCATGCGGCGATTTGGGGCGTGGGCTCGGCGAGGAACGGGGAGCGGCGGTGACGCCATGGTTCGCGACTGTGGCTTTCTTTGCGATGCTTCGCAGGCACCGCAGGGGATTCTGGAGCGCGCCGAGGCAGCCGGCTATCGCTGCGAAGACGCTGACGGTGAGCCAGTCTTTGATGAGAGTGTCGAAGAATACGCGATGGCGCAGCCCGGTTGGGCGCCCTGGGAGCTTTTGAGGCGCTGCGGTCCGACGCACGCGTTGCTGCCGCGCACGCCCGGCTCGCCGCTGCTCTTGTCCGAGGCGAACTGGCTGGACGCCGTCTTAATGACCAATCTGTTGGCGCTGCAGCAGTCGGTGGAGCTGGACAGGGCGGCGTTCGCTCGTGTGGCGGTGTCGGCCGACGTGTTTCTGTCGTCCGTTGCCGAGCGTATGGCCCATCTGGCGATCCCGCAGGAGCTGACGGCCAATGTGTTCTTTGGTGATCTTCGCCTGGACCTTCCGCGAGCACGCGAAACGACGACCGTCTCTGAGATGGACATTCTGGCGCAGGAGCCGCGGCTTCGCATGGTGTTCGTGCGCAGTGACGGCGTATTCCTCGCGCTTCGGCCTCACCTGCAGTTCAGACGCGACCCGACAGGCAGCGCCAACCTGATGGGGTATGCTGAATCAGAGGCCGGCTATCATCTGCCCGGACAGCAGGTGCTGCGATTTGAGCGACCTGGTGCGATTGCGGGTGCCGACCTTCTGATTTCAGAGGATGGCACTCCGGCGACGGTACCGTCGGTTCATGAAGCGCTCATGGCGTTGGAGACGGCGGTGACCGCCATGCCGTGGGTGGATTTTGCGGACCGTTCGGCTCCGAATGCGGTCAGCGTGCTCGTGGACGGCGACACCTACTACTCTTCGCTTGAGCCGGTCGTCCTTACCGCTATCGCCGACGGTTATGACCCGATTGTGTTTCACACGTGGAACGAGACGCGACTGGAGCTGACTGCTCTGCCAATGCGGATTGTTCCACAGCTGCCCGATTCAGGTCTGATACTGACCGTGCGAGAGGACGGGTATGTACTGCAGCAGGCCGACGGGAGCGGCACGCCCCTTCTGGTGTCGCGGGTGACGTCGGGTTCGTTGCGTACGCTGCACGACGCAGTTCTCGCGGAAGTGTCTGCCAACCCTGATATCACGCTGTCCATTCAGGTAGATGACGGAACCGCAGACTTTGGCATCATCGCGAATCTGGTCTCTGCGCTGGCTTATCATCGCAGGCTGGAAGACGTGACCACGGACCGTGGTTTGCTGGAGTCGTCGGTTGAGTTCGTAGAAGGCGTTCCCCGACTGGTGTTTCCTCAGGGCATCCTGCTCGCCGGTGCCCGCTGAGATGCGGCAAGCCTGAGGGGTTTTCAGGGGTTGAGCGGCGGGGTGTACCAGCGCGACAGAAGAAGTTTTGTCTGCTCGTCGGCATCCGCGGATAGCGAAAGCGCCACTCTGGGAGCGACAAGTGGACGCGGCACGAGCGTGGTGCTGCTCAGCACGCCTCGGCGAAAATAGTGCAACGTGACCGGGATATCAGGATGCAACCGCTCAAAACGGGCGCCGGCGGTGGCTGCCGTCAGTTGTCGATTATCGAGGGCCACCAGCTCGTCACCGGGTGAGAGCCCAGCCAGCATGGCTGGTCCACCGGTGCTGGTGTGGCGGAGTCTGATGGTGGGCCGGAGGTCAATCTCCCAACCAAAATCGAGCCCTGATTCTGTCGTCAACGACATCTCGATACCGTGTGTGGCCAGTACGGCCTGGTAGTCGGGGTCGTCGGTGGAAAACACCCACGTCTGAAGCACGTCCGAAAGGTCGACTCCGAGGGCCTGTTGCATGAGCTCGGGAACGCGTTGCTCATCGAAAGGGCCTGACGTCTCACAGTGATGTTGCCAGAGCCACTTCATGAAGTCATCCAGCGACCGATCTCCCTGCGTCCGCGCCCGAATGGTGAGGTCGAGCAGCCATGCCACGATGCCGCCCTTGAGGTAGTAGGAGATCGTTCGGTTGGGGGTGTTTTCGTCGGGTCGATAGAGTCGAATCCAGGCGTCCAGACTGGCGCCAGCGATGGATTGCTGAAGGCGTCCGGGCGTACGGAGGATTTTTTCGAGGTTTTCGGCCTGCAGCTTCAGATATTCGTCCATGTCCCAGATTGCTGCCTTCAGGCAGTGATAATCGTCGTAATACGAGGTGAATCCCTCTGCGATCCACAGGGCGGTGGTGAAGTTTTCCCGGGTATAGTCGAAAGGGAAGACACCCGAGGGACGGATGCGCTTGATGTTCCAGACATGAAAATGCTCGTGCATCATCAGCGAAATCATCTCTTTCCAGCCATGGTCGGTATCAAAGTACCGCCAGGGGGTGGCCAGCACCGTGGATGAGAGGTGCTCGAGCCCTCCACGAAGGTCATCGGTGATATGAAAAATGACATCATATCGTTCATATGGCAGGCCGCCGAACAGTCTGGCGTTCTCCAGTACGCAGGCGGTGACGTCACGCACGAGGCGTTCGTCGTCGAATTGAACGGCGTGGTCTCCCCAGAAGATAAGCCGGTGAGGGATATCGAGAACATTAAAATCGATATGCCGATGGGGTCCACACTCTACGGGTGTATCGGCCAACTCATCGTAATCACGGGCCTTCCAGGCCTGCCCTTCCTGTGGGAGCGAACAGAAGACCTGCCAGCCGGATGGAGGATGAACGCGAAGCAGGGCTGGCTCGTGCAGCCGGCCTTCAATGAACAGAAGGACGTTGGTGCCGGTAAAGAAGGCGTGTGAGTGGTCTACATGCGGTGTACGAACGGTAAGTTCGTGGCAATAGGCGCTCCATTCCACTTGAACCTGTGCGCCCGGGGGAGTGGCAATGTGCCACTCTGCTTTCGCCACCTTGCTGACCTGCACGGGACGTCCGTCCACCGTGGCGCGCACTTCTGACAGGTATCGTGAGAATTCACGAACCATGTACGAGCCTGGCGTCCAGACAGGGAGCCTGAGAACGGTAACCTCGGTGTCGGCCTCGAATTGC
>JAGWVZ010000118.1 GCA_018970625.1 Myxococcales bacterium
GCTGGCCGAGGGGCTGTTGTCGGCATTTGCGGGGAAGCCGCTGCCGCACCTGTTGGTGCACTACGGTCGGCACCGGGTGGTGGCGGACGCGTTTCGCACGTGGGCCGACCATTTTCGGATTCGGGCGCGGATGTTTGGCTGGGTGCCCAACCTGGACGCCTACGCGACGGCGGCCGATGTGGTGCTTACCACGCCGGATTCCTGGCATTTGACGGGGTATCTGGCGCTTGGTTTGCCGGTGGTGACGATTCAGGGCGAGGTGGATCCATTGCAGCCGGTGGTGCAGGGCGCGATGGTGCCGTGCGCCGACGCCCGGGCTGCGGCTGGGGTGGTGGGCTTTGTGGGGGCGTCGGGTGTGGCGCCTGAGCATGTGGCGGCGGCGAAAGCGTTTGGTGCCGCCTGGTTGGCGTCGGAACCCACGATGGCGGTTGCCTCGGCGATCGTGTCGCTGTGGGAGCAGCGCGCGGTGTTGCAGTCGCGGGTGAGGGGGCCAGCGCCGGCGCAGCCCGGCGCGGTGCCGGTGGTGCCTGTGGAGTCGATTGGAACGGGGCATCTGGACCCGCAAAAGGTGGATTTCTCGGCGCCGTTGCCGCGGGATCAGGCGCGCGAGCAGCTGGCTTCGCTGATTCTGGAAGAGCGCAAGCTCGAGACGCACATCGCACAGGTTTCTGCGGAGCGCGATCGCTGGATGGAGCGTCTGGATCTGGCGCGGCAGGCGGGTGATACGCGTCTGGGCGACGCGGCGCAGGTTCAGCTGGACCAGTTTGTGCGGCAGGTGGCCGACGCAAACGAGCGAATGGCGAGCCTGGAACGACAGAAGGAGCTTGTGCGGCGACGCGTGGCTGCCCCGAAGGTTGCCACCACGCCGGCGCAGACCGCCGCCCTGTCCATGGAAGAAGAATTCAGGCGGCTGGAACGCGAGCGCGACCTGAACCGGCTGCGGTCTCAGGAAGGCGACGCATGAAAAAACTGGTGGTGAGCCTGCTGCTGTCGGTGGGCGTCGCGGGGGCCTTGCTCTGGTTGACCCTGTCACGGATGGCGGGTCAGCTCGACGGCGGGCAATCGCTGGCCGAGACCTTGTGGCAGGCGGTGAGCGCGGTGTCTCCGTGGTCGATGCTGTTGTATGCGCTGAGTTTCATGGTGGTGCACGTGTCGCGCATTGCGCGCTGGGTGTATCAGGTGAGGCCGCTGGGTGAGGACAACTGGCGCATGGTGTTTCGCATCTGCGCGGTGGGTTATGCGGCGATCGTGTTGTTTCCGTGGCGCCTGGGCGAGGTGGTGCGTCCGTTCATGCTGGCTCGCGAGTCGCAGAAGGTTGATTTTGCGGCGGCGATGGGGACCGCAGTGACGGAACGTGTGATTGATGGGCTGTTGATCACACTGTTGTTGTTTGTTTGTGTGGCGACGGCGCCCGAGGCGGCGTCGGCGACGGTGCAGAGCGCGGGGCTGCTGAGTTTGTCGGTGTTTGCGTCGGCCAGTGTGGGGATTGTGTTGTTTGCATGGCAGCGGCCGCTGGCGGTGCGGCTGCTTCATGCGACCATCGGCCGGGCCTCTGCGGGTCTGGCGAGCCGGCTGGAGGGCCTGCTGGAGGGATTTACGGGTGGGCTGGCGAGTTTGCGTCGTTCGGGAGCGCTGCTGCCGTTTTTGTCGCTGACGGCGCTCTACTGGACGTCCAACGCGCTGGGCATCTGGATTCTGGCGGACGCGTTCGGGCTGGCGGTGCCCTGGTATGCGGGGTTTGGTCTGCTGGCGGTGCTGGTGGTGGGCATCATGGTGCCGGCGGGTCCGGGATTTCTGGGTAATTTCCAGTACTTCCTTGGCGAAGGGTTACGTCTGTACTTGCCAGCCGTATCGATCGGCGCGGCGGGGTTGGCATTCTCGCTGACGATGAATCTGGTGCAGCTGGTGTTGCAGGTGGGCTTTGGCATTCCATTTCTGGCGGCCTCAGGGCTTGGCGCGAGGGGGTTGATTGACCTGCAACGTCAGGCGCAGTCGGCCGGTGCGGAATCGGCCTGACAGAAGTGCACGCGACACGCGCTGATGCTTGGCTATCAGCCCGGGGGTTGCTATGCAGTCGAGCCTGACATTTCAGGTCTGCCGCACGCGTTTTGCTCCCGACGATCGGGTGCACCCTGTTGGCAGTTGAACCACTTTCGGAGCTGGCATGGCGCGGCAGAACGAAGACTGGATCGAACGGCTACAGAGCTTCGCAGATGTATCGACGGCGGTCGCCACGTTGAGTGAGGCGCTGGTGCAGGATCGGGACCATCGTGGCCTGATTCGGCTGTGGGTGCAGGCGTCCACGCTGCTGCCGGAGTCGTCGCACGCCGGGCACTTCAGGGCGCTTTTGCAGCAGCTCGATATGGTCGCGTCGGCCGTGGAGTCGGACGAGATTCGGTCCGAGATCCTTCTGGAGACGGGAAAGATCGCCGATGAACGTCTGGGCGATCCGAAGAGCGCGATTGAACGGTATCGGGCGGCGTTCAAGGCGAGTCAGTTCAACCTTCGGGCCCTGGACCTGGCCCGCCGTGTGTACGTGGCTCAGGAAAACTATGGCATGGGCAGAAAGCTGTATGAGCTGCAGCTCAAGTCGGTGCGCGAGCCGTCTGATCAGGCGGCCACGCTGACGGCAGCGGCGCGGTTTGTACATGTCTATATGCCCGAGAGTGATGAGGCGAAATCGCTGTTGGAGCAGGCGCTTGCCAGGGTGCCGGGCTATGCGCCGGCGCTCGAGCTGCGGGCCGAGATGGCTGCGGGCGCGGTGGTCGCTGACGCGCCACCGGCTTCGGAGTCGGCTGATGACGATGGTCCGACGACGCGCATGTCACCGCTGACCGACGAACAGGCGGGTGCTGCTGTTGACGCACGTGATGAGGGAGCAGCCGTTCAGGCTGCTGATCGTTCCACGGAAGCGCCGGCTGTGGCGTCGCGCCCGGCGTCGCCGAAGGCAGTGGTCGCGGCCGCGGGTCCACATCCTGCGGTGCAGGCGGCACGCGAGCTGGCAGCCGCGTCTGGTTGGGCGGCGGCGTACAAGTCGCTGGATGACGCGTTAACGCGCGCGGGCTCTGCCGCCGAGCGCAATCAGCTGGCCGAGCAGGCCGGCGAGCTGGCGTGGAAGGAAGGTGGCGATCTGGAGCGCGCGGACGGGTGGTTCAAGCGGGTTCGGCTGGCCGATGCACGCAACCGCACGATGCTGAGCTTTTATGTGGCTCAGAGCGAGCTGCAGGGCGACCCACGCAAGCAGCAGGCCGCGCTGCAGGCGTTGCTGGCTGTTCTGGACGGTGATGACGCGGTGGACGTGCAGATTCGACTGGCGCAGCTCGCCGAAGAGAAGCTGGACAATCCGGGACGCGCGCTGGACCTGTGGGCGGCCGTACGAAAGGCACGCCCTGACGATGACACAGCGCGGGCGGCCCTGCGGCGCATTCTTCCCGCGACCGGCAAGTGGACCCGACTGATTGAGCTGCTGCGCGAAGAGCAGTCGCGCGTGAGCGAAGCGGACGAGTCCGCGCAGCAGGCGCTGCGCGAGGAGTTATTCGCCGTTTATCGTGATCATGCCAACATGCCGATTCAGGCCGACGCGACAGCGCTGCAGATTCTGGAGCATGACGCGGCGCATGTGTCGGCCTATCGTTGGCTTTCGGAGCGGTATCGTCACGCAGAGCGCAGCAGTGAGCTGGCCGCGCTGCTACGAACCTGGGGTCTGGCGACGGGTGGCGTCGAGGGGGCGCGCGCGCTGCATGAGGCGGCCCTGCTGTACCGGGACGAGCTGGGCCGGCCCGATGACGCAAACGAGGTGTTTCTGGGGCTGCTGGAGCGTGATCCGTCGAACGAGGAAGTGTTCGCCGAACTGGAATCGACGCTCGTGTCGGAAGGGAAGGTGGCCGAGCGGGTGGCGATTCGGCGCGCGCGGCTGGCTGCGCTTGAGGGTGCGGTCCGCGAAGCGTTTGTGAGGGCGACGCTGGACGTGGCCGCTTCTGACGAGTCGTTGCTGTTGCCGTGTCTGCTGGACGCCTGTGCGGTTTGCCCCGACGATGACGCCCTGCTGGATCGGGCGCTGTTGTTGCGAACAGGCATGTCGGCGCAGGAATGGGACGCGTTCGGTGTGGCGCATCTGGAGCGTCGTTTCAGCGACGCGCTCGCCGAATCGCTGGTCGAGGCGCGCATCTCGGAGCTGCACGATGCGGCCGGTGCGCTGGCGCTGGCGCGTCAGTGGATGGAGCGGTCCCCGACCGTGGCGTCGCCGTTTCTGATGGAAGCGCTGGCAGCCAGTGGCCTTTGGGTAGAGCTGGTGGAGCACGCGCGTACGTCCGACATGCTGGAGCTGGCCTGGGAGCTGCTCGAGCCCGCGGCGGCCGAACATACGCATCTTTTTGGCCTGCTGGCTGACTTTGCTGCCGATGATCTGAACGACATGGGCCGGCTGATTCCCGTGTTGCAGCGCTGGTTTGGGGTAGAATCCGACAACTCGACGATCGTGCGTCGACTCGTGGACGCCGAAGTGGGCCGGGGTGGTTTCGAGCAGGCAGCCGAGTGGCTGGACGTGCTGTTGAACCTGCAGTCGGGTGCGCCGGCGACCGAACGTGCGCTGCTACATGACGAGGCCGCCGCCCTGCACATGGAGCGAACGTTGCGCAGCGACCTGTCGCTCGACCACGTGTGCCGTGCGCTTGAGCTGGCGCCGAGCCGCGAGCGGCTGCAGCGCGCCGTGTCGCTGGGCGAATCGTTGGGCAGCCCGACGCAGGTTTGCGAAGCGCTGGAGCGCGCGATTCATTCGGCACCGCTCCCGGACGAGCGCAGCGAGTGGCTGCGTGAGCTCTCCCGTTTGCAGCAGAGCGCCGGCCTTGACGAGGGCGCTGTGGCCCACTGGCGGGCGTTGCTCGGTCTCGTACCGGGCGATAGCGAGGCGCTGGATGCACTCGAGGCGCTGCTGGGTGCTTCACAACGCTGGGACGAGTTTGTGGTGGTGCTTGAAGAGGCCATCGCCGCTGTGTCGCCCGAGCTGGGGCGCGCGCTTCGATACCGGATTGTGCGAATCCGAGGCGAGAAGCTGGGGCAGGTGAATGAGACCATCGCCGAGCTCGAGCGCCTTGTGCAGAGCGACCGTAACGACCGTGCGGCGTGGTCGGAGCTGCGTCGATTGCGTGTGTCTGCCGGCCACCTGGAAGCCGCCATGGAGGCGGCAGCCAATGAGCTTCGCCTCGCCAGCGACGACGCGGAACGAACGGCAGCGTTGCTGATGCTGGCTCAACTGCATCTGGACACTGCGCGTGACGCGGCGGCGCTGGGCTATATTCGCGAGGCGTTCAAGTCGTCGCCTGAGAGCGAACGCGGGCTTGCGACCGACATGCTGCTGCAGCTCGTGGATCGCGGTCTGGTGCTGGACGCCGTGCCGCTGGTCGATCCGTTGCTCGAATCGGCGGGTCGGTGGGCCGATCTGTTGCGGGTGCTCGTGGCCCAGAGTCGTGCGCTGTCGTCGGTGGATGCGACCCAGTGGGCGCGCATGGCCGAGATTGCCGAACAGCGTTGTGACGACCGCGAAACCGCGCTGCTGGCGTGGACGCGCTGGCTGGAGTCCGAAGTGCCGACGCCGGCTGCCTGGCAGGCGTTGCAACGGCTGACTGCGAACGACGACGACCTGCTGGGTCGCTGGCGCGCGCTGCTGGAGACCCATGGACTGACGGCCCTCTCGTGGAGCATCGAAGCCTACGCCGAACGCCTGATGGCGAACGGTCACAACGCTGAGGCATGGCAGCTGCGGGCCCGCTGGTGCCACGAAGAGGCATCCTCTCTGCAGGGCGAGGCCGCAGCGGCCTTGTACGTACGCGCCGGCCAGATTCGTTCGGGCCAGCTCGGCGATGTGGGCGGCGCGGTCGCGAGTTTCCGCGCCGCATTGCAGGAGTCGCCGCTGGACGACGAGGCCTTTACGGCGCTGCATGGCCTGCTGACGGAGCAGTCTGCAGACGGCGATCTGGACCAGCTGTTGACGCAGCGTATCGCGGCCCTTCGCGCAGCAGACGGTTCGCCGGACGACATGGAGTTCGCGCGTGGGTTGCTGGTGGGGCTGCGGGCGCGCAATCCCGGGCAGTACAACGAGGCCCTCGAAGTGGCTGGCGATGCGCTGCAGGCAAACCCGGCTGCGCTCGGGGTGATTGCCGACGTACAGCAGATCTTCGAGGCGTCCACAGACGAAAGCGCATCGTTTGCGACCGCACACGCGCTTTTGATGAGCACGTGGCGCGCGCTGGGCGACCAGGATGAGGTCACCGCGCAGCTGCACGCCGCGGTGACACGCGCCCCTGAGTCCATGCGGCCCGGTCTGCACTTTGAGCTCGCGCAGGCGCTGGCGACGGACCCCGAGATGGCCGACGAAGCGCTGGAGCACGTCCGAATTGCGCTCGTGAGCGACCCTTCGCTCACGGGAGCGATCGAGTTGCTGTGCAGTACCGCGCAGACGACCGGCCGCTGGGTGGACGCGCTGGGAGCGCTGGAGCAGGCCGCCGAGGCGCTGGAACAGGTCGATCTCTGGCTGCTGGTCGCAGACACCTACGAGCGGGAGCTGGGCGATCTTGCCGAAGCCGCCAACAGTCTGGAGCGGGCGCTCGCCCTGCAGGGCGACAGCCTGCCGCAGGTGCAACGCCTGTGTACCCTTCGGCGGTCCGACGGCGACCTCCCGCAGCTGGCCGAGGCGTTGCAGCGTCTGGCCGCTCTGCAGGTCGAAGGCTCGGCAGAGCGCACTGGCACGTTGCTTGAGCTCGCCGGCGTGCACGCGCAAATGGACCGCGCCGAGGAATCCATCGCGACCTGGGAATCGCTTCTGGGTGACGATGGCCAACGTGCCGTGGCCCGGCGCGCCCTGCTGGCGCTGTACCGTGCGACTGGCAGGTACGCGGACCTGGCGACATTGCTGCGTGACGAGATCGCCGCGACGGCCCCGGCTGCCGAGCGCGCGGCGCTGCACCGGGCGCTGGGTGAGCTGTACGACGGTCAACTCAACGACCCCACCGAGGCCGTGCTGCAGTTTGATGAGGCCGTGGCCCTGCAGTCCGATGATGCGGAGGCCTGGCGTCAGCTGGTGCGTCTGCACGGTGACGCCGACCGTTACGACCTGCTGGTGGACGCGCTGCGCGCCCTGATTCCGCTGTTGCAGGGCGAAGAACGACACGGGTTCACGCTGCAGCTGGCTCGCGTGCTGCAACAGCAGCTGTTCGAGGCTGGCGCTGCGCTCGAGGTTCTGGGCGGTCTCAAGGGCGTCGAGCTGTCCAGCCAGCACTCCGAGTCGTATAATTCCCTTCTGGAAGCGTTGCTGGAGGCATCTGAGACCCAGGAAGCCGCAGCGGAGCTGTTGGCGACCCGGTACCGTGACGCTGGCAATGACGCCGCGCTGGCGGTGATTCTTGGGCGTCAGTCGCAGTTCGACCTGTCGCCTGAACGTCGCGCCGAGTATCTGGATGAGGCCGCCGACCTGTATGCGACGTCGCTGCAGGAACTGGACGCCGCCCTGACCGCCTTGCTGGAACGCTTCGTGCTGCTCCCCGACTCGTCGGTGCTGTCGCGCATTCAGTCGCTCGCGCTTCAGGCGAACGCGGCGTGGCGGGTGGCCGATGAGTTGGGCCGCGTGTTGCACGGCGCCTTGCCCGCCGACCTGACCGCCGACATTCACGTGATGCTGGCGGGCCTGTTGCGTGAATCGGGCGGCGACGCCGACGACGTGTCGCAGCACCTGGCTGCCGCGCAGGCGTTGCGTCCGCACGACGCCGGTCTTCTGCAGCTGCTGTATGAGGTCATGAGTGATGCAGGGCGGTGGTCTGAACTGGCCGATCTGCTCGAAACGGCCGCCGCGGCCATGACCAGCCGGGAAGATACGCTTGTGCTGCACGAGCGGCTGAATGCGCTCTTTAGCGGGCCGCTGGACGATGATGAGCGGGCGTTGCGAAACGCCGTCACCGCGCTGGAGCTCGACTCGGGTTGCGTGTTCGCCATCGAAACCGCGCGCCGGGTCTGCGAAAACCGTGGTGACCTGGACGCGCTGGTGGACGTGCTGGAACGCATTGCGACACAGGAGTCGGATGCGAGTGGTCGTGCGCGCCTTCGATTTGAGCGCGCGCAGCGCCTTCTCGCGCTGGGTCGGCGCGATGACGCGCTCGAGGATGTCGAGCAGGTGGTCGCCGACGCGCCCGCCCTGGACGGCGTGGACACGCTCTGGCTGTCGTGTCTGGACTCTACCGAGGTCGTGGAACGGCATCAGGAGTCGGCGTACGCGCTGCTGTCGCGGCTGGCTGCGCAGTCACGGTGGTCGGAGTGGGTGCTGCTGGCACGCTTTCTGGCGCCCGGGCTGCCGCCGGCCGAAGCCGTTGTGCTGCTGGACGAGTGCGCCAGCACGCTGCGTCGGCACCTGAACGAGCCCGGTGCTGCGCTGGAGTGTCAGCTGCAGGCATTTGGGCTGCGTGAGCTCACCGAGTCCGATATTCACGATGTGTTGGAGAGCGCGCAGGTGGCAGGCCGCTGGGGGCTGGTCGCCGACGCGTTCGCCGCACGCGCAGCCGATGGAGCGGGAGTGCTTACCGCTCAGCTGTTCGAGACAGCCGCCGGGATTGCGGCAGAGCATCTGCACGAGCTGTCGCAGGCCATCGGGTTGCTGGAGCAGTCGATCGACGCTGACCCGACGCGCAGCTCGGCCTATGCGGCGCTGGTGAACGTGTTGCAGCGGGCCGAACGTGACGACGCCCTGATCGAGGCGCTGGAACGCTGGGCAGATGCCAGTAGCGACGCCGACGAATGTTGCACGGTGCTCCTGAAACTGGCCGCGGTTCATCGCGACGCGCGCGGCGATTTCGAGGCCGCCCTGCCAGCGCTGCGTCGGGCTGTGCAGGTCGCTCCCGGGAACGAGGCCGCTCGTCGGCACCTGCTGAGTGCGCTCGAACGAACCGAGGCCTGGGACGAGCTGGCGCAAGAGCTGTCGTTGATGCTTGACTCGGCCGCACCGTCCGAGGTGGTCCGTCTGGCGCGT